>JACIYQ010000310.1 GCA_014359855.1 Parvibaculum sp. | reverse complement strand
CGTCTTTGCGGCACGGAATAGAAGAAAAGAAAGACCCCGGCTTTCGCCGGGGCAGGCGTGGATGACCCGCCAAAAAAGTTTGAAGGAGGGCCGGGTCATGACGGTTAAATTTGGATTCGAAAATTAAACCGGACAGCAGTGGGTCAAGCCCGGGGGTGACAGAAAAGAGGGATACGGGAAAAGCCCCCTACCCCTCGTTGCCGAGATTCACCTTCAGCGCATGAAGATAAGTGCGGATGCGGTTCGCATTCGCACCCATATCGCCGATGCCGACGCGCGAGACGGAGCGGACATCCACCGCCGCGCCTTCGCCCGCTTCCACGACGCGGATCGCGATGTCGTCCTTGAAATTCATCACGCGCGTCGTCGCCGTCGCCTCGATCAAGCCCTGCTCGGGGTTGGACGCGGCAATCTCCCAGCCCATGCCCCGTGCGGTTTCGAGCGCCGCCTCATAGACCTTGCCCGGCTGTGCCTCGATCTCGAGCGTCTTGAGATCGGGATAGGCCTGGCGCTGCAATTCGGCGAGGTCGGCGGGCTCGGCCCGGTCGAGCGGGTTCGACGTCTCGCCGCGCAGCGCCACCACCGCATCGAACGCGGGCGGATTGGCGAGGTCGGTCGTGATGTCGTGGATGCGCGGCACTTTCGAGCCCGCGATCATCGCCTGGCCGACGGGCGCCGCGACCAGAAGGCCGATCACGAGGCCCGCGATCGCCGTGCGCACGCCGCTTCGCGACGAGACGAGGCTCATGACGAGCGCGATCGCCGAGACGATGGTGCCGAGCACGCCGATGGCCGCACCGCCCGCAAGGCCGAGCAGTGCCGGACGGAAATCCAGCACGCCGGCGCGATGGCCGAGTATACCGAGCGCCAGCACGGCGAGACCCAGAATGGCGAACCTCAGTCCCCACGCGGCAAGCCGCGACTTGTCACCGTTCATGGTGTTCTGCTTTCCCTCTGCGGCGGACGGAATGTCCGCCGGGATATGATTTGCCTTGCCCGGCGCGCTTGCCTACTCGGCGGCGGTCGCCGTCGGCAACGTGTAGTCCTTGAACTTCTCGCGCAGCGCGAGCTTCTGAATCTTGCCGGTTGCCGTGTGCGGAATTTCATCCACGAAGACGACGTCGTCCGGCATCCACCACCTGGCGATCTTGCCTTCCATGTAGCGCAGGATTTCGTCCTTCGAAGGGTTCTCGCCTTCCTTCGCCACGACGATCAGCAGCGAGCGCTCGTCCCATTTGGGATGCACGATGCCGATGACAGCGGCTTCCGCGACCTTCGGATGACCGACCGCGAGGTTTTCGATTTCGATGGAGGAAATCCATTCGCCGCCGGACTTGATGACGTCCTTGGCGCGGTCGGTGATCTGCATGTAGCCCTGGGGATCGATGGTCGCGACGTCGCCCGTATCGAACCAGCCGTCCTTGTCGAGGATGTTGCCGCCCTCGCCCTTGAGATAGGCGCCGGCGATCGCGGGTCCGCGCACCATCAGATGGCCGAAGGCCTTGCCGTCGGACGGCAGCTCCTTGCCGTCATCGTCGGTGATCTTCATCTCGACCGTGTAGATCGCGCGGCCTTGCTTCACCTTCACGTCGATCTGCTTTTCGAGCGGGAGTTCGTCCATGCCGGCCTTCAGCGCGCCGAGCGTGCCCATGGGCGACATTTCCGTCATGCCCCAGGCGTGGAAGACCTTCACGTCGTAGTTCTTCTCGAAGACCTCGATCATGGAGCGCGGCGCGGCCGAGCCGCCGATCACCACGCGTTCGAGCTTGGGGAGTTCCGCGCCGGTCTTTTCGAGGTGCTGCAGCAGCATGAGCCAGACCGTCGGCACCGCCGCCGTCACCGTCACGCCTTCCTGGTCGAGGAGCTCATAGATGCTCTGCCCGTCCATCTGCGCGCCGGGCATGACGATCTTCGCGCCCACCGCAGGCGCCGCGAAGGCGATGCCCCAGGCATTGGCATGGAACATGGGCACCACGGGCAGGATCGCATCGGCGCATTTCATGCCGAGCGCGTCGCCCATGTTCGCCGCCATGGAATGGATCACGTTCGAGCGGTGCGAATAGAGAACGCCTTTCGGGTTACCCGTCGTGCCGGAGGTGTAGCAGAGGCCGCAGGCGGCATTCTCGTCCACTTCCGCCCATTTGAAATCGCCATCCTCGGCCTCGACGATCTCCTCGAAGCAGAGCGCGTTCGGCAGCTTCGTCTCGGGCATATGCGCCCGGTCCGTCATGATGACGTAGTTCTTCACATTCGGAAGCTTGTCGGCGACGCCTTCGAGGATCGGTACGAAAGTGAGGTCGAGGAAGATGACCTTATCCTCGGCGTGATTGATGATGTAGATGAGCTGCTCGGCGAAGAGGCGCGGATTCAGCGTGTGGCAGACCGCGCCCATCCCCATGATGCCGTACCAGGCTTCGAGATGGCGCGCCGTGTTCCAGGCCATGGTCGCGACGATGTCGCCTTCCTTGATGCCGAGCCTCGTCAGCGCCTGCGCCACCTTGCGCGCGCGCAGGTGAACCTGCCCATAGGTGGTGCGGGTGATCGGGCCTTCGATGGAGCGCGTCACGATCTCCCGGTCGCCATGAAAACGCGCGGCGTGGTCGATGATGGTCGTCACGCGCAGCGGCCAGTCCTGCATCAATCCCTGCATGGGTCTCGTTTCCTCGTTTCCTGAAAAATGACGCCGGGTTTTCCCGGCCTTTCCCCGTTTTGGGGGCAGTCTAGCGGCGATGGGCCGGAGGAACAACGCTCCCCATAACAAGCCGTCCGAATCCTTGCCTCGCGCCCCGCCGCCCCCTCTAATGGGCGGCAAAGAACATCAAAACGGGGAGTTTCCATGACCGAGCTTCATTTCCGCTCCGCCTCCGATCTCGGACGCATGATCCGCAGGGGCGAGATTTCGAGCGCCGAACTCACCGGCCATTTCATCGGCCGGATCGAGAAGCTCGACGAAAAGACCAATGCCGTCGTCGCCCGCGATTTCGACCGCGCGATGAGCCTCGCGAAGAAGGCGGACGAGGCGCAGGCGCGTGGCCAGAGCCTCGGCGCGCTGCACGGCCTCCCCTTCACCATCAAGGACGCCTATGAGGTCGAGGGCATCGTCTCGACGGGCGGCGCGCCTGTCTGGAAGGACCACGTCCCCACGCGCAGCGCCACCGCCATCGAGCGCCTCCAGCGCGCGGGCGCCATCGTGATGGGCAAGACCAACGTCCCCTATCTCTCGGGCGACCTCCAGACCTATAACGACGTCTACGGCACGACGAACAATCCGTGGGCGCTCGATTGCGGCCCCGGCGGTTCGTCCGGCGGTTCCGCCGCCTCGCTCGCCGCGGGCTTCACGGCGGCCGAGTTCGGCTCCGATATCGGCGGCTCGATCCGCACGCCCGCCCATCTCTGCGGCGTCTTCGGCCACAAGCCCAGTTTCGACATCGTGCCGAAGCGCGGCCATCTCTCGCCGCCACCCGGCTCTCTCTCGGAAGGCGATCTTTCGGTGGCGGGTCCGCTCGCCCGCAGCGCCGAAGACCTGAAACTGCTCCTCTCGCTCACCGCCGGGCCCGACTGGGCGGATGCCGCGGGCTGGAAGCTCGACCTGCCGCCCGCCCGCGCCAGAACCCCGCGCGAGCTTCGCGCCGCCGTCTGGAT
>JACIYQ010000031.1 GCA_014359855.1 Parvibaculum sp. | reverse complement strand
CTTGAACATTTCGACATGCTCATTGTCGGCGCCGGCCTGTCGGGCATCGGCGCGGGCTATCATTTGCAGAAGAATTGCCCCGGCAAGAGCTACGTCATCCTTGAGGGACGCGAGAGCAGCGGCGGCACCTGGGATCTCTTCCGTTACCCGGGCATCCGCTCCGACTCGGACATGTATACGCTCGGCTATTCGTTCAAACCCTGGACGGAAGCGAAGGCGATTGCGGATGGTCCCTCGATCCTGAACTACGTCCGCGAGACGGCGCGCGAGAACGGCATCGACCGTCACATCCGCTTCGGCCACATGGTGAAGAACGCATCCTGGTCGAGCGAAGATGCGGCATGGACCGTGGAAGCAGAGCGCGGACCCGAGAAGGAGAAGGTGCGCTTCACCTGCAACTTCCTTTTCATGTGCAGCGGTTACTACGATTACGACCAGGGCTACACGCCGGAGTTCCAGGGCATCGACCGCTTCCTGGGCCGCGTCGTGCATCCGCAGAAGTGGCCGGAGGAGCTCGATTATTCCGGCAAGCGCGTCGTTGTCATCGGCAGTGGCGCGACGGCCGTCACGCTCGCGCCCGAAATGGCGAAGGATGCGTCGCATGTCGTGATGCTGCAGCGCTCGCCGACCTATGTGGTCTCGCGCCCCGCCGAAGACAGCCTCGCGAACTGGCTGCGCTGCAAGCTGCCGCCGAAACTCGCTTACGGCATCACCCGATGGAAGAACGTCCTGCTCGGCATGGCCTTCTTCAAATATTGCCGCGCGAAGCCGGAGAAGGCGAAGCAGATGATTCTGCAGGGCGTGCGCGAGCAGCTTGGCTCCGAGTTCGTCAAGAAGCACTTTACGCCGGCCTACAATCCGTGGGATCAGCGCCTCTGTCTCGTTCCGAACGGCGATCTCTTCGACGCCATCAAGGAAGGCCGCGCTTCGGTCGTCACCGATCACATCGACACCTTCACCGAAAAGGGCATCCTGTTGAAATCCGGCGAGGAGCTTGAGGCAGACGTCATCGTCACGGCGACGGGCCTCAACCTCAAGGTGCTCGGGGGGCTGCAGCTCAGCGTGGAC
The DNA here is from genome assembly GCA_014359855.1 of Parvibaculum sp. Lineage (GTDB taxonomy): Bacteria > Pseudomonadota > Alphaproteobacteria > Parvibaculales > Parvibaculaceae > Parvibaculum. The sequence continues at coordinate 8,742 of JACIYQ010000031.1, read as the reverse complement.
GGACGTCAGGTCGATCTGTCGGAAACGATGAGCTACAAGGGCATGATGTATTCGGACGTGCCGAACCTCGCTTCGGCTTTCGGATACACCAATGCATCCTGGACGCTGAAATGCGATCTGACATGCGAATATGTCTGCCGCCTCATCAATCACATGGACGCGACGGGAACGCGGCAGGCGACACCGCGCCTGAAGGACGGAACGGTCGTGGAAGAGCCGTGGCTCGACTTCACCTCCGGCTATGTGCAGCGGTCGCTCGACAAGTTCCCCAAGCAGGGATCGAAGAAGCCCTGGAAGCTCTATCAGAACTACGCGCTCGACATCATGGCCATGAAGTTCGGCAAGGTGGATGACGGCGCGATGGAGTTCACGAAGCCCTCCGCGCCTGCCCGTCGTGAGCCGGAGCGTCTGGCGAGCTGATCTCCGCGAAAGAAAGTCTTGAACGGACCGGCCCAATCGCCGGTCCGTTTTTCTATTCGGACTCCGCGCGGTAGCTCCAGATTGGCGTCACGAAATAGAGCAACGCCAGTATGCCGACCATCACCGTGGCGGGGATGAGCACAGCATCGAAAATGCCGAGCCAGCCGACCAGCAGCCCCATCATCAGTGAACCGAGCGGTGCGCCGCCTGAGAATCCAAGTTGATAGGCCGCGAGAACCCGCGCGCGATGGCTCTCCGACGCGGCGACCTGCACGATGGTGCGGCCCATGGTCATGGTCGTGCCAGCGCCCATGCCCCACCACAGAATGAGCACGCAGAGCAGCCAGAACGGCATGTGAAAATGAAAGAGAGCGAGAATGATGATGCCGCTCGTGAGCGACGCCATCATGATCCGTCCGCGATGACGGATGTGGCCGATCCGGAAAAGCGCGAGGTTGGCGATGATCGTGCCACCCCAGAAGCAGATGTTGATGATGGCGAAGTCGCGCGTGAAATCCTGGTCGTTGCTCTGATAAACGTCGCGCAGCATGAGAGGAAGCACGACGAGAAAGCTGCCGACATAAAACAGACCGACCGCGAAGTTGAGCGCGATCACCGTGGCGACGATAGGTATTTCCGCGGCGGATCTTATGCCGTCGGCGATCTGGACGAAGCGATTGGCGGCAGACGCCGTGTTGGTTGGCGGCAGCGGCGCGAGGCGCGCCGAGGCCCAGAACCCCGCAAGCATGACAACGGCCTGGAATATGAGAAGCGCCGGCGTACCCGTGAAGGCGGCAAGCCCCGCGACGAGCATGCCGACGAGTTGCGATCCCATTTGAACGCCCATGGCGAGCGTCACCGCCTGCTGAATGTTCGCGCCCGCGACGCGCGTCAGGGCGCCGTCCCGCGCGGGGATGGCGAAGGCACCGAGTGTTCCCATGGTCAGCGCGTAGACGATCAACGCGCCATAGGTGAGGTTGCCCGTCATGAAGATCAGCGCGAGGACGAGAGGCGGCAATGTCGCGAAGAGATGTACGCGCACAAGAATGCGCCGCGCATCGCCGTGATCGGCGACCGTCCCGCCGAGCAGCATGAAGGCGAGAGAGGGAATCATCAGCGACATCTGCGCGATGCCGACACGCGCCGCCGGCTCGTGCAGAACCTGCGTCACGAGGTAGGGAAAGATGACGAACTGGATGCCAAGGCTGATGAACCAGCTCGCCTGCCCGCCGAGATAGAGACGCAGGCGCAATTGCCTTGCGGCCCTGTCTCCAGCGTCATCTCCCGGCGGCGCTGTTACGGGTGCGGTCATGCTCAATGTCCCGGCAACGAACGACGAGCATCTCCGCGGCGAACGGCCATTGCCGCCTCCTCCCAAGGTCAATTCATTTTTGGAACCTTACCACAGGCCGCAGGAATTAAACCCCTGCCAGACGGATCATGGCGTCATAGGTATGGATGTGGCGGCCGGTGAGATTCGAGGCTGCCGCACCGCGCATGGCCTTTGCGACCGTTTCCGCGGCGACGGCGCGATAGGCGCGCGCAGGGCCCAGCATGAGCGCGTTGAGGAAAGGCGAGAGCTCCATGCCGATCTGCTCCAACAGACGGCGGTCGGCGCGCGCGCCAAGAAGGACTCCCGGACGGAAGATGTGCAGTGTCTCGAATCCGGCAGCCTCGACGTCGCGTCCCGTCTCGCCTTTCACCCGCGAATAGAAGATCGAGGAAGCCGGATCGGCGCCGATGGCGGAAACGAGCATGAAGCGTTTCGCTCCCGCAGCCTTGGCGGCCCGGGCGAAGGCGACGATGTAGTCGTGATCGACCTTGCGGAAGGCGGCCTGGCTACCCGCCGTCTTGATCGTCGTCCCGAGCGCGCAATAGGCGTCTTCCGCCGCGACGCCTTGAAGCGCGCTCTCCAGCGCATCGAAGTTCGTGTCGACAACATCGAGCTTCGGCGATGAAAATCCATCGAGCGGCCGTCGCGTCAGGGCGACGATCTGCGAACAGGCGGCATCGTCGATCAGTTGACGGATGAGGTGTCCGCCGACGAGTCCTGTGGCGCCTGCGACAAGGGCCCTTCTTCCTTCTGTCATCGTTCCCGGCTTTTGTCTGCTTCATGACACTTTCGTGAAATCTATCCCGGAACGGCGCAGTTTTCAGCCTCCGTTAATCGCCTCTCTCCGATAAGTGAAGCCGCGATTTCTGTAGCTCGCCAGTTCCGGTATTTGCATGACACCTCCTGCCGCGCGCGACCTTGCCATCCACGTGATTCCCGTCTCGCCCGATACGGCCTGTGCGTCCGTATTCGACCGCCTCCTGTCGGAGCCGGAAACACGGAGCATCCCTGTCGTGCGGAATGGACGTCCTGTCGGTCTCGTCAGCCGCAAGAACTTTCTCATTACCTATGCCCGCATGTATGGCGCCGAGCTGTATGGAAAGCGGCCGGTTGCGATGCTTATGGAGCGCGATGTTCTGATCGTCGACGCCGGCACGAGTTGCGAAACGATCAACACGCGCGCACGAAACGCATTCGGAGACATGCGCATGCGGCCGTTCGTGGTGACCGAAAACGGAACCTATGCCGGCATCGGCGATGCGGCCCGGCTGATGATGGTGATGGCTGACCTGGCGACCGCGCGTGCGACCGCTCTCGAAGAACAAACCCGCCGCGCCGAAGCGGCAAGCGCCAGCAAGACGCAGTTTCTTGCAAGCATGAGCCATGAGCTGCGCACGCCTCTGAACGCCATTATCGGCTTTGCGGACCTGATGCGGCTGAGAACGCTGGGCGAGGTGCAGCCTCCGCGCTACCAGGAATATGTCGAGGACATCCACAAGAGCGGTGTCCATCTTTTGAACATGATCAACGAGCTGCTCGACATGGCGAAGATCGAATCCGGCCACGTCGAACTGCGCGAGAGTGTGTTCTTTCCAATGGACGTCGGATTGGACGTGCTGCGTATGCTTCGCCCGTCGATCGCGGACGCGGAGTTGCAGCTTCGCGTGACGCTCGCGGAAGGACTGCCGCCGATTTACGCGGATCAACAGCAGATCCGCCGTGTTCTGATCAATCTTCTCTCGAACGCGATCAAATACACTCCGGCCGGGGGAACGGTGACGCTTTCGGTTTGCGTCTGTGGACCGGACGACGGATGCGGCGTGGAGGGTATGTTGCTGACGGTCGAGGATACGGGGATCGGCATCCCCGCCGAGAAGCTTGAGAAGGTTCTCGAAGCCTTTGAGCAGGTCGAAAACTCCTTCACCCGCACGCGTTCGGGCACGGGGCTCGGCCTCGCGCTCACCAAGGCGATGGTCGAAGCGCATGGCGGCCGTCTCTGGCTCGAAAGCGAGCTTGGCAAGGGAACGAAAGCCCATGCCCTGCTGCCATCCTCGCGCATCGTGACGGAAGCGCCGGCGCGGCGAAGCGCAATCTAGCGCGGGGTTTCGCCGGTATAGCGTGCGCGTGGACGGATCATCAGGCCTGTACGGTATTGTTCCATGGCATGTCCGATCCAGCCTGCGGTGCGGCCGAGCACGAACATGCTGAGCCCGGCCCCTCGCGGCAGGTGCAGCACGGCGCCAACGGTCGCGATCGCGAAATCGATATTGGGCTTGAGGCCGCCGGCCTCCTCCATGACGCGGACGACGCGCTCGGCACGCGCGAAATTGGCATCGTCGCCATACTTCTCCGCGACCATCGCGAGCAGCGCCGCCGCGCGCGGATCGCCGTCCGGATAGAGCGGATGGCTGAAGCCAGGCACCGGGTCGTTGTCCTTAAGTCTTTGAAGTACCGCATCTTCCACGTCCTGACGGTTCGCCATGTCGAGGAGCAGACCTTCGACGCGCCCCGACAATCCGCCATGGCGCGGCCCCTGCGCGGCGCATATTCCTGCCTGCACCGCGCCATAAAGCGTCGCACCCGTACCCGCAACGCAACGTACCGTGAAGGCGGACGCATTGAGCTCATGATCTGCGGAGAGGACGAGGGCCGCGCGGATGAGTTCGGAAGCGGGCTTCTCGCCTTGCGTGAGCGCACGGGTCAGGACTTCATGAACCGGCTTGTCGCTCGGGGTCTCGCCCGAGATGACGGCGGCGACATAGCGAAGGAGGCGCGCACCCGTGGCGGCGAAGCCTCGATCCGTCATGTTGTAGACGGCGGCATCCTCCAACGCTGCCTGTGGTAGGAGCGACAGGCAGCGCTCGATGCGGGGCACCAGCGAAAGCGAGGCGGCAAGCGCCGCGAGACGCCCGGAAGGATGGAAGACGGCGTCTTTCGTGAAGGGCTGAAAGTCCCGGCACCCCCAGAGAAGGGCGGCGACCTGCTCGAGGCTCGAACTCCTGGCGAGCGCCGTCGCATCGGAACCGCGATAGTGGAGACGCCCGTCCGCGATCAGCGTGATCGCAGAATCGAGCACAGGCTGGCCGAAGCTGAGCGTGCCCGGCGCGCCGCTAACCTCTTGATTTTCCGACGATCTTCGTCGCTTGAGGGCGCGCACATCCTCCGCGCGGTAGCGCTTGGCGCGGCTCTCCGGCACAGGTTCGGAGCGGATGAGATCGCGGCTTACATAGGCGTAGAGGGTGGGGAGCGAGATGCCGAGCTCGGCCGCGGCCTCACGCGCGGAAAGGTAGAGATTCTCGGGATTTTCGGCCATGGCGCGCTCTTTTCTATATATTGATTATCTTAATCAAGATTGACCAATAATCAACCTGTCTCCAGCTTGAAGGGCAAGGAGGCCCCCGCATCGCGCGGGGCCAGCGCCGGGAACGAACCGCCAACCCATTGGAAAGGCTCGATTTTCCGTGCCCGATGAAAAGGAGACATGAAATGTCAGGCAACGTGACGCTGAAGAGCGAAACACCCCGCGTGAGCGCGAGCGGCCTCGACAATGTGGTGGCGGCGGAGACGGCGCTGAGCCATGTGGACGGCGAGGCGGGGCGCCTGATCGTGGCGGGCTACGAGGTCGAAGATCTTGTAAAGGCTCATGATTTCGAAGGCGCGGCGGCAGCCCTCTGGAGGGCGGCGGGGCTCGACCCGGCTCCCTCGGAGGCGGAGGTCCGCGAGGCGCTCGGACGGGCGCGCGAGGTGGCATACGAGTATATCCCGGCGCTACTGTCATCGAAATGTCACCGAACTGTCACGGAAGGTCTCCGCACCGGATTGTCGATGCTGGCCGACGAGCCGGACAGGCACGCGGCGGACCGGGATATCCCCGCCCATATCCGCGCCCTCGGAGCGGCGGCGGTGATGACCGCGGCGCTCGTCCGCGCGGAGGCGGGGAAATCCCCGGTCGCGCCGGACGCCCGGGCCGGTCACGCCGAAGACTTCCTCCGCATGCTGAGGGATGAGGCCCCCTCCGCCGCGGAGGTGGAGGCCCTCAACGCCTATCTGGTGACGGTCGCGGATCACGGCATGAACGCCTCCACCTTCACGGCCCGCGTGATCGCCTCCACAAGGGCGGGCACGATCTCGGCGGTGGCCGGCGCACTCTGCGCGCTGAAGGGTCCGCTTCACGGCGGCGCGCCCGGTCCCGTGCTCGACATGCTGGACGAGATCGGCGACCGCGAAAACATCGAGCCCTGGCTGGAGAAGGAAATCGCCGGCGGCGCGCGGCTCATGGGCTTCGGCCACCGTGTTTACCGCGTGCGCGACCCGAGGGCGGATGTCTTCAACAAGGCGGTGGCGATCCTGACCAATGGAAACGAGCGCGTGCGCTTCGCGCGCGAGGTGGAAACCGCGGCGCTGAAGGCGCTCCGCGCGGCGAAGCCCGGCCACCGCATCGATACCAACATGGAATATTACGCGGCGGTGCTGCTGGAAGCGCTGGGCATCCCGCGCGACGCGGTGACGAGCGTCTTCGCGATGGCGCGGATCGCGGGCTGGACGGCCCATGTCATGGAGCAGGAGCGCGTCGGCAGGCTCATCCGCCCGCAGTCTTCCTATGTCGGCGACTGGCCGGAAGGCGAGGCGGCGGCATAAAAGTCCGTATAAGGAAAAAAAGAAATGTCACCCCGGCGAAAGCCGGGGTCCATGAGCGGTTCGGTGGACACGGCATCCGAATGGACCGCCCATGGATTCCGGCTTTCGCCGGAATGACACATGTTGTTTAGGAAAACAAAATGTCCGACCGCATCCGCGACGACTTCCAGAGGCAGGCGCTTGCCTGCGAGGCGCTGGGTTCGCCTTTTACCTCGCGCGTCTGCCGCCTTCTCGGCGAGCGGCTAAACGGCACGTCGCGTTTCGGCGCGCGCGTGCTCGGCTGGCAGGGCAGGCCCGACAGCGATGCGCTGCCGCTGCGCGCGGCGGGCGGTTTTCATGCGCTGAAGCGGCGGGGCGTATCGGAACTCGTTGCCGCCTATCCGCCGAACGAAGTGGATGACGGGGCGCTGTGGCGCGCGCTCGAAGCGGCGATCGCAGGCCATGACGATTTCCTGACGGGCTTCCTCGACAGCGCGCCGCAGACGAACGAGGTCTCGCGGTCGAGTGCGATCCTGGGCGCGGTGCTGCACATCGCGAAGCGGACCGGGCTTCCGCTCGACGTATATGAGATCGGCGCGAGCGCGGGCCTCAATCTCGGTTTCGATGCATATGCCTATGAGCTCGGGTCGGCGCGTTGGGGTGATGCGGCGAGCCCGGTGAAGATCGTCTCGGAATGGCAGGGCGCGCTGCCGCCGCTCGATGCGGAACTGCACGTCGCCTCGCGCAAGGGTTCGGACCTGAACCCGCTCGATGCGTCGGATGAGGGGCAGCGCGAGCGGCTGCTCTCCTACATATGGCCGGACCAGACGGCGCGGCTGGCACGGATCGAGGCGGCGCTCAGGGAGACGGCCCACATGGGGGTGAAGGTCGAACGGGCGGATGCGGCCGAATGGGTCGAGCGCGAATTCGCCGCGCCGGGCGTGGAGAGCAGGGCGCGCGTGCTGATGCACACGATCATGTGGCAGTACATGCCCCGCGAGACGCAGGCGCGGATCGAGACCGCGATGGAACGGGCGGGCGCCGTTGCGACGAAGGATGCGCCGCTCGCCTGGATATCGGTCGAGGCGGACGCGAAGGACGCGATGTCGGCTTGCGTAAGGCTTCGGATGTGGCCGGAGGGCACGGACGAGGAACTCGGCCGCGCGGATTTTCACGGGAGGTGGGTGAGGTGGGGGTGAGGAAGGCCGCTATTTCTTCTCTATCACTGACAAATTCGGCTTCTCATAGATAACGTCTTCCAACGCAGACAACTCATCTGCAGACATCCGATTCACTGTTCCAAATAGTCTCGGTAGGGCGTTAGCGATAGCAGCTTCGACGTATTTCAGAGTGTGATCGATAAGATCGTGGAGTAGCTGGAGGTGTTCTGTGTCTGTCTCTATGACCGGCGCCGCTTGAAGCGACAGGCTTCATCCTTGCGGCAACGTGGATTGGGCCCCGGCAACGAGTGCCGGGGTGACACCGAGGGTGAGGCGATGTCATTCCGAAAATATCAACGTCGTCATCGTGAGGCCACCGTCAGGCGGCCTTGGCGATCCATTGGGCGTTGCGGAGTGCGGTGAAGCCCGATGGATTGCCGCGTCGCGGCTTCGCCGCTCCTCGCAATGACGGAGAGGGGCAGGTCTCATACCTTCAACCGATACCCCGTGCGGAAGATGTACCAGATGGTGCCGGTGCAGAGGATGAGGAAGCCGAAGATGGCGAGGAGGCTCAGTTCGATGCCGACATCGGACGAGCCGTAGAAGCTCCAGCGGAAGCCGGAGACGAGATAGACCACCGGATTGAACAGCGTCACCTTCTGCCAGAAGGGCGGGAGCATGGTGATCGAATAGAAGCTGCCACCCAGGAAAGTGAGCGGCATGACGATCAGCATGGGCACGATCTGCAGGCGTTCGAAACTGTCGGCCCAGATGCCGAGAATGAAGCCGAACATCGAGAAGGTGAGCGCGGTGAGGAGCAGGAAGGCGGCCATCCAGAAAGGATGCTGGATCTCGTAATCGACGAAGAAGCGCGCCGTGATGAGGATGAGAACGCCGAGGATGAGCGACTTCGTGGCCGCCGCGCCGACATAGCCGATGACGGTTTCGACACCGGAGATCGGCGCCGAGAGGATTTCGAAGATGGTGCCCGACCATTTCGGCATATAGATGCCGAAGGAGGCGTTGGAAATGCTCTCGGTGAGAAGCGAGAGCATGATCAGGCCCGGAATGATGAAGGCGCCATAGGAGATGCCGTCGACTTCCTGGATGCGCGAGCCGATGGCCGCGCCGAAGACCACGAAATAGAGCGAGGTCGAGATGACCGGCGAGGCGATGCTCTGCATCAGCGTGCGAAAGGTGCGCGCCATCTCG
>JACIYQ010000309.1 GCA_014359855.1 Parvibaculum sp. | reverse complement strand
TTATGTGCGGCGTTGCCGTCTGGATTTGCGATCTGGAGGTTCAAGCGTGAGACAGGTTTCGGAACTGAAGAAGCTGCTGGAAGGCTACCGGCTGGTGACGGCCGAAATTCTCTACCGGATGCCCGATCATCCCAGGCTGCTGCAGAGCTATATCTGGCAGGATTACGACATGGAGCCGAAATATCCGGCGCTGTCGAAGTTCCTCGACTTCTGGGGACGGGAACTCGACGGGCCGATTTATTCGGTGCGCGTGGGGACGCGGCGGGTGATCCATCCGAGCGAGTTCCGCCATACGGATTTCGAGGGGGCGATTCACTAGAACGCCCCTCAATGATGCGGCAGGTTCTCGACGAAGGTGATCGGTTCGCCGGTTGCCTGTGCGTCGAGTTCGTCTTCCCACATGGCGCGGTGGCCGCGCACGACGGTGCCGATGGGCCAGCCCTTTACCTGCATGCCGTTATAGGGCGTCCAGCCGCATTTCGAGGCGATCCACTTATCCTCGATCGTGCGCGTGGCCGACATGTCGACGATGGTGAGATCGGCGTCGTAGCCGACCCCGATGCGGCCTTTGCGCGACATGCCGAAAATGCGCTGCGGGCCTGCCGAGGTGAGGTCCACGAAACGCTGCAGCGTGAGGCGGCCTTCGTTCACATGATTGAGCATGACGGGCACGAGCGTCTGCACGCCGGGCATGCCCGAGGGCGACTTCGGATAGGTCTGCTCTTTTTCCTCGATGGTGTGAGGCGCGTGATCGGAGCCGAGCACATCGACGATGCCGGCGGCGATACCTTCCCAGAGACCCGCGCGATGCTCGTGGCCGCGAATGGGCGGGTTCATCTGCGCGTAGGTCCCGAGCGCCTCGTAGCATTCGGGCGCGGCGAGCGTCAGATGCTGAGGTGTGACTTCCACCGTCGCGATGTCCTTGTGGCGCGCGAGGAGCGGGATTTCGTCCGCCGTCGAGATATGCAGCACATGGATGCGCTTGCCCGCCTCGCGCGCCAGACGCAGGAGGCGCGTGGTGCAGAGGACGGCGGCTTCCGCGTCGCGCCAGACGGGATGCGTGTCGACATGGCCGAGCAGCGCGAGTTCGCGGCGCTCGCGCAGGCGGAATTCGTCTTCCGAGTGGAAGGCGGCGCGGCGGCGGATCGCACGCAGCACGCGCAGCACATCCTCGTCCTTCTCGACAAGGAGCGTGCCGGTGGAGGAACCCATGAAAACCTTGATGCCGCAGCAGCCGGGCTCGCGCTCGATATCGGCGAGGATGCCGACATTCTCCGTCGTCGCGCCGCCGTAAAAGGCGAAGTCGCAATACATGCGGTGGCGGGCGCGGGCGACCTTGCCGGCCAGCGCATCGGGCGTCGTCGTGGGCGGTTTCGTGTTCGGCATTTCGAAGACGGAGGTGACGCCGCCGAGCGCGGCGGCGCGGCCACCCGATTCGAGGTCTTCCTTGTGCTCGTTGCCGGGCTCGCGCAGATGGATCTGGCTGTCCACCACGCCGGGCAGGACATGAAGCCCCTTCACGTCGACGATCTCCGCCGCGTCGGCCCGGGAGAGATCGCCGATTTCGACGATGAGCCCGTCCTTCACGGCGATGTCGGCCTCGCCGATGCCGTCATGATTGACGATCGTGCCGCGGCGGAAGATCAGGTCGTAGGTGATGCTCACGAGACTTGTCCTTTTTCGGGCTGAGGGGCGACGGCGGCATTCTGGTCTTTTCGGGCGGTTTTCGCCAACAAGGCAGCGGCGGCTTTTTCGACCGTCTCGACGTCGAGGTCTTCCATGTGATTGCGGCTCACATGCCAGGTGACCGCGCCGCCCTCCTCCGCCTTGATCTCCTCATGAGTACGGGGCACGCGCACGGTGACGGCTTTCGGGCCCCAGGGCGAATAGATGGCGTCCGCCGTCGGGCCGAAAAGACCGATGGTGGGGGCACCCGCCGCGGCGGCAAGATGCATGAGGCCGGAATCGTTGCCGATATAAAGACGGACGCGGGCAAAGCAGGCGCCGACTTCGCCGATACCGGCGCCGACGAGATCGATGCGGCGTTCGGGCGGCACGACCTCAAGGAGGGGACGGCATTTTTCCTGCTCGCCGGGGCCGCCCGAAACGAGAAGATGGGCCCCCGCCATCGCCCCGCCGGGCGCGAGAAGGCGGCGCGCAAGCTCCACGAAATTCTCCATCGGCCACATCTTGCCGGGCCAGGCCGCGGTGGGCCCCATCGCGAGAACGCTCATGCCGTCGGGGATCGTCTTCTTCGCCCGGGCGATCATTTCCTCGCCGGGCCAGAGACGGGGGGACGGCGCCGGATCGAGACCGACAGTGCGCGCATTGTGGATGACGCGGTGAAGCGTGTGGTCGGGTTTCAAAATCCGGCGGTCGAAGGTCCAGAGCAGCCAGGCCGTGGCCGAGCCGCGCAGATCGACCACGATGCCGAAGCGGCGGAACATGGTCGCCTTCAGGAGCTTGCGCCAGTGACCGATGCGCTTTTCCTTGCGCATTTCGACGATGCGCGTGACGCGGGGTGCATGTGCGAAGACGGGAACGGCGAGCGGCCCGCAGGCGACCCAGAATTCGGCTTCCGGGTAACGCTCCATCAAACCTGCGAGCACGCCCGTGGAGAGAACGGCATCGCCGATCCGGTTCGACGCAATGAAGAGAATTCGCATTTACGATCCGCGAGCGGCTTGTGAGAGACCGGGTCCGCCATGCGCCCGGTTTCTCCGGTTTATAGGAGGTGGCAGCGCGTGCCAAGTTTACCGGAGGCGCGCAGCGGCCTTGCGCAAGGGGGCGCGCGGCCCTAAATCTGAAAGCCCTAATGAAACGAGGCAAATGGCGATGGCTGGGGCGCTGGCTTCCCCCTTGAGCGGGCGCGGGGTTCTTCGGATCGCAGGCGAGGAGGCGCGGGGCTTCCTGCAGAATCTCGTCACCAATAATGTGGAGCGGGTGGCCCCTGACCATGCGGTCTATGCCGCGCTGCTGACGCCGCAGGGCAAGTTCCTCTTCGACTTTTTCATGTGTGCCGATCCGGCGGACGCGGATGCCGTGCTCCTCGACTGCGACGGCGCGCGGGCGGGCGATCTCGCGAAGCGGCTCACCATGTACAAGCTGCGCGCGAAGGTGACGATCGACGACCTGAGCGAGAGCCTGGGCGTCGCCGCGATCTGGCACGAGGACCGCACCCCGGTACCCGAGGGGCCGGGCTGGGCGGACCCCCGGCTTGCCGCCATGGGGCGCCGCGCGATCCTGCCGAAAGCGGAGATCGAGACGGCCATAAAAGCGGCGGGCGCCGAGGCCGTCTCCGAAACGGCATGGCACCGGCACCGAATCGGGCTCGGCGTGGGCGATGCGGCGCGGGATTTTGAACCGGACCGGACCTTTCCCCTCGAGGTCAATTTCGACGAGCTTAACGGAATCGACTTCCACAAGGGCTGCTATGTCGGCCAGGAAGTGACGTCGCGGACGAAGCGGCGCGGCAGCGTCCGGAAGCGGCTGCTGCCAGTGCATGTGGAGGGCGACCTGCCCGCGCCGGATACTCCCGTCAAAGGCGGCGCACGCGAGGTGGGAACGATTTTCTCGGGCGATGCGGAAACATCGCGGGCGCTCGCGCTGATCCGCCTCGACCTTGTTCGCGGCTCCGTGCTGGAAGCGGGAGCAGCGGAAATCCAGCCCGAAATACCCCACTGGCTTCGCCTCGAAGCGGCGGAGGGGGAAGAACAATGACGAGCCCCAAGGCGAGCGTGGCGGGGCGCTGCCCCTGGCCGGGCGAGGATCCGCTTTATGTCTCCTATCACGACGAGGAATGGGGCGTGCCGGAATATGACGACCGGGCGCTGTTCGAGAAACTGATCCTCGACGGATTCCAGGCCGGGCTCTCCTGGATCACGATACTGAAAAAGCGTGAGACGTTCCGCGAGGCCTTCGACGGCTTCGATCCGGAGACAATCGCGCGCTACAGGTCCGCCAGGGTCGAAAAACTGCTGAAGAATCCCGGCATCATCCGTCATCGCGGCAAGATCGAAGCGACCATCGGCAATGCGCGCGCCTGGCTCGACATGATGGAAAAGGGCGAGGGCTTCTCCGACTTCCTGTGGAGCTTCACCGGCGGTGTGCCTCAACGGAACAAGTGGGAGAGCATCGCCCAGGTGCCGGCCGAAACGCCGATGAGCGTTTCGATGTCGAAGGAATTGAAGAAGCGCGGCTTCAAATTCTGTGGACCGACGATCGTCTATGCCTTCGCGCAGGCAGTCGGCATCGTCAACGATCACCTCGTGACGTGCCCGCGCCACAAGACTTGCTCCGCATTGGTGCGAAATCAAAACCAATAATTAAGCGGCGTTATGCGCTGCTGGTCGCGCCTCATCAATGTTCCGCCACATTGTCGGCACATGCGGGCCACGTTGCGCCTTTATCTTTGCTTCCGTTCC
>JACIYQ010000308.1 GCA_014359855.1 Parvibaculum sp. | reverse complement strand
GTTTCCAAAGGTGCGTCTCATCCTTCGTTATCACGGGCCGTCCGTGATGGGGTTTATAGGAAAGAAGAGCGTTTTCGGTCCCTTGTAGGAGCGACCTTGGCCGCGATTCGGATTAGACGGAAGGCAAGGAAGAGATCGCCTATCCCGACACCTGCGTCGGCACGGACAGCCACACCACGATGGTGAACGGCCTCGCCGTTCTCGGCTGGGGCGTGGGCGGCATCGAGGCGGAAGCGGCCATGCTCGGCCAGCCCGTCTCCATGCTCATCCCGGAAGTGATCGGCTTCCGGCTGACCGGCAAGCTCAATGACGGCGTGACTGCCACCGACATGGTGCTCACCGTCACCGAGATGCTCCGCAAGAAGGGCGTGGTCGGCAAGTTCGTCGAATATTACGGCTCGGGCCTCGACCACCTCGCGCTCGAGGACCGCGCGACCATCGCCAACATGGCGCCCGAATATGGCGCGACCTGCGGCTTCTTCCCGGTCGACAACGAGACGCTGAAATATCTCAAGGCGACCGGCCGCTCGGACGAGCGCGTCGCGCTTGTCGAGGCCTATGCGAAGGCGCAGGGCATGTTCCGCGAGAAGGGCATGGCCGATCCGGTCTTCACCGACACGCTGGAACTCGATCTCGGCACCGTCGTGCCCTCGCTCGCCGGCCCGAAGCGTCCGCAGGACCGCGTCGCGCTGACCGACGTGAAGGCGAGCTTCCTGAAGTCGCTTGAGGGCGAGTTCGGCAAGCCCGGCCAGGCCGCAACCCGCGTGCCCGTCGAAGGCAAGGATTACGATCTCGGTCATGGCGACGTCGTCATCGCCGCCATCACTTCCTGCACCAACACCTCGAACCCGAACGTGCTGGTGGCCGCCGGTCTTGTCGCGCGCAATGCCCGCAAGCTCGGCCTCAAGGTGAAGCCCTGGGTGAAGACCTCGCTCGCGCCGGGCTCCCAGGTGGTGACCGACTATCTCGCAAAGGCGGGCCTCCAGGACGACCTCGACGCTCTCGGCTTCGATCTCGTCGGCTATGGCTGCACGACCTGCATCGGCAATTCGGGTCCACTGCCGGCGGAAATCAGCCAGGCGATCAACAAGAACGATCTCGTGGCCTCCGCCGTGCTCTCGGGCAACCGCAACTTCGAAGGCCGCGTTTCGCCGGACGTGCGGGCGAACTATCTCGCCTCGCCGCCGCTCGTCGTTGCCTATGCGCTGGCCGGTTCGACGCAGATCGACCTGACGAGCGAGCCGCTCGGCACCGGCAGCAACGGCCAGCCCGTCTATCTGAAGGACATCTGGCCGAGCTCGCGCGACGTCGCCGAAACGGTACGCACCTGCGTGACGCCGCAGATGTTCCGCGAGCGCTACGCGAACGTCTTCGACGGCGATGCCGCCTGGAAGAGCATCGCCGTGTCGGGCGGCCTCACCTACGATTGGGACGGGGATTCGACCTATGTTCAGAACCCGCCCTATTTCGTGAACATGAAGCCCGAGCCCGCGCCGCTCAGCGACGTCAGGGATGCGCGCATCCTCGGCCTCTTTGCGGACTCGATCACGACCGACCACATCTCGCCCGCCGGCAACATCAAGGTGCAGAGCCCTGCCGGTGCCTATCTGAACTCCAAGCAGGTCGGCGCCCAGGACTTCAACTCCTACGGCGCGCGGCGCGGCAATCACGAAGTGATGATGCGCGGCACCTTCGCCAATATCCGCATCAAGAACCAGATGCTGAAGGGGATCGAAGGCGGGCTGACGAAGCTGCAGCCGGAAGGCACGCAGATGCCGATCTACGACGCGGCGATGGAGTACAAGCGCCGCGGCATCCCGCTCGTCATCTTCGCGGGCAAGGAATACGGCACAGGCTCCAGCCGCGACTGGGCGGCAAAGGGCACCATGCTGCTCGGTGTGAAGGCCGTCATCGCCCAGAGCTTCGAGCGCATCCATCGCTCGAACCTGGTCGGCATGGGCATCGCGCCGCTCCAGTTCCTGAACGACATGAGCTGGCAGTCGCTCGGCCTCGACGGTTCGGAAACGGTGACGATCGAAGGTCTCGCCACTGTGAAGCCGCGCAGCAAGGTGAACGCCGTCATCACCTTTGCCGATGGTGGCAAACAGTCGATCGAACTTCTCTGCCGCATCGATACGCAGGACGAAGTCGATTACTACGAGAATGGCGGCATCCTGCCCTATGTGCTGCGGAACCTCACGGCATAAGGCGGAAACGCCTGACCGATATGAAGGGCGCCCTCCGGGGCGCCCTTTTTTGTCGGGAGCGCCTCAAATCACTCCAACGTGACTCGCCGCCGCGGGGCGCAAGGCCGCTCCCGGTCGAAATCTCCTTCACGGGCAAAAGGGTGTCGGGCCGGTCCTCGGCGCCGCGCAAATGGCCATGAACTAGCGGATCAGGGTGCCGTCTGCTCCGGCATGGGGCTCATCGCATCGGCGGGCCCCGCCTCGCGTGTCAGCAGGTCCATCGTCTGGGTGAGCTGGTTGCCGAGATCCTGCGGCAGCTTGTAGGTCCATGCCGACAGCCGCGCATTGAGTTCTCCGGCCCGCTGCTCGGCGGGCGCGATATCCTCACCCTCCGGCACCAGCGCCGGATCGGCCTCCGCCTCGAACTTCGCCCAGAGCGCGCCGCCCTCGCCCGCCATCAGCATGGTGAGGCGCAGCCCGTCGAACGTCTCGAATACGGCGCGCGGCGCTTCGTCCGGAAATTCGAGCGTCTCGGCAGGCGCCACATCGTCGAAGGGCGATCCGAGAATTGCGGTCGCCACCTTGTTCGCAACGGCCGCACCGCGCGACACGCGGCCTTCGGGCGCATTTTCGATGGTGAAATTTTCATCGCCCGGCCCACGCGAAAGCAGGACCGGTGTTTCGGTCCCCGCCCAGAGCGTGACGCGGGCAAGCTTCTCGCGCGGAATGTCGATAAAGGCCGGATCGAGCCAGTCGTTCACGCTCTTGTAGAGTGGCAGCCGCCCGCGCGCGAGAAAGGTTTCGTCCTCGCCGTCGCGGCGCACATAAATGAGGCCTTCGCCTTTCACGTCCACCGCCCGCTCGGGCACCTTGCCGGCGAGAAGACCGGCAAGCCGCTCCTCGCCCTTGAAGAATTCAATACGCAACGCCGAGCCGATATCCTCGGGCTTCAGCAAGCCGAGATTGCGGTGCCATTCGGGATTGGCCGTTCGCGGTTCATAGGCCTCCATCTGGCCGACGCCGAGCAATGTTTTCTTGATGAGGCCTTCGCTCACCGGATAGCCGCCGCGCGAAGGCGCGACCCAGCCGCCATCCGCATTGCGCTTGAGTTCGATTTGCGAGACGCCGTTCATGCCCCGGCTCGCCGTATAGACGATCCGGTCGACCTGATCGAGTTTCGCATCGAGCCCCTCGAAGAGCGGATAGGGCACGAAGCTCGCGCGCACGCTGCTCCCGTCGTTCACGACGGCAATGGTTGCCGCGATCACCGCGATAAAGGTTGCGGCGGCAAGCAGCGCGAGGTTCCGCTGCGGCTTGTTGTTCCAGAGGGTCTGCCACATGACTGTCACGCCCTCTTTTCCACGCGCGCCTTGCGGCGGCGATACCGCAGGATGGCCGCCACACCCGCAACGGCCGCAAGCAGAAGCGGCACAAGGGCGATGTTGAAGAAGCGAAGCTGCGCACCCAGCCGCTCGACATCGCGGCGAAGATCGCCCTGCACGTCGCGCAGCGCCTTGCGGCTTTCGAGAATCTCGCTGCGGAACTGCTTGATGGCCGCCGCCTCCCCGTCGTCAGGTCCGCCGCTCGCGGCATCGGCGCTCGCATCGCCCGTCTGCAATGCGGTGAGATTGCGCTCGGCCGTTTCGATCTTCTTCTCGAGCGTTTCCTGCTCGGCGAGGAATCGCCGTTCGGCGGAACGGCGAAGCTCCTCCACCACGGCGAAGGGCCGGTCGGATTTGCTGCGCGCCCGAAGCGAGATGAGTTCGTTCGACCCCATCAGATTGTCGATGGCGGACATGATGAAGATGGCATTGTCCGCCATCGGCTGCGCCACGCGCTCGCCAAGATAGGATTCCGTCCTGACCCAGAAGCGGTCGTCGAAAATGTCGCTGTCCGCGAAGACGATGATGTTCGCGTCTTTCTGCGATTGCGCGATATAGGAGCCCGCCTTGTCCCTGGAGCGGCGGGGCGAGGCGGCGCCTTCCTGCGCCACGGGCTCTTCCTCCGGCGGACCGGAGAACGCGCTCTTCACTGGACCCGACAGCCGCGCCGCAATGACGTAGCGCTGCTCCGACGGTTTGAAGGCACGAATGAGATCGTCCGGGCGCGGCCCCTTCTTCACCTCTTCGACGTCGTAGAGTTGCGATTCTTCCGACGTGGTGACGAGCGGCGAGAACACCGTCGTCGCGTTTTCGACCGGCGTGAAATAGCCCACCGTGCCGAGATTGAGGCGCGAGACATTCGCCGTCACGAGATCGTTCGCATCCACATTCTCGCGCGGCACGGCGAGCCAGAGCACATAGTCGCTCTCCTGCCTTCGCGCATCGAGCCCCGTCTGCACGCGCTGCGCAAGCTTCCGGTCGCCGGCGATCTTCGAGGGGTCGTAATGAACACCCCAGCTTTCCAGAAGCGGCCCGAGATCTGATTGCTCGGTGTAGCCGCGTATCGGATCCCCGTTCGGCCCGGCCGTGAGGCTCACCTCCGAATGCGGATCGACGAAGGCAAGCACATGCCCGCCCCGCATCACGAACTGGTCGAGCGCATAAAGCGTCGGCGTGTCGAGCGGCCTTGGATGCGCGATCATCAGAACGTCGACGCGGTCCGGCACCTTCTGGAACTGCTGTTCCAGGAACTCGATCTCGAAGCGGTTCTGCAATTCCTCATAGATCATGAAGGGCAGCGAGTCGCCGCGCATCGCCGACATGAGGCCGCCCGTGCCCGTGTCGAGCGGAAGATTGGTGACGATGCCGAGCACGGGGCGCTCGGGACGGCTCAGGTTCTGGATCATCCGCGCGATGTCGTATTCGAGGTATTGATCGCGCTCATCGGAAAAGAAGGGAATGGCTTCGAGCCCGTCCACCGAATTGGTGCCGACGAGACCGAAATAGATGATGTCGCCCGATTGCGTCGGCGCGCCCTTGAGGCCGAGCGACATGGCGAGGTCTTCTTCCTCGGAGAAGGGCTCCGGCTCGATCACCTCGAGGCGCACCTTGCCGCCCGACGCCGCGCGGATTTCTTCCAGCAGGTCGCGCACATGGCCTGCATAGGTGCGGATGCGCCCGTAATCGGTCGCAAGCTTTTCCGAATAGAAGAAGCGCAGCGTGATCGGCTCCTCGATCGCCGCGGCGACTTCCCGCGTGCCGTCCGAGAGCGTGTAGAGACTGTTCTCCGTGAGGTCGATCCGCGCCGAGCGGAACACCACGTTCGAGAACATGTTCACCGAAAGGAAAAGCACGGCGAGCAGCACCAGCATGATGATGCGATAGGCCGAGCGGCTGATCTGCCCGTTGAACATCGCCTACCCCGCCTTCTTCATGTCGACCACGATGCCGCAGGCGATAAGCCAGGCGCCGATCAGCGTGGTGAAATAGACGATGTCGCGAAGGTCGATGACGCCGCGCGTGATCGCCTCGAAATGCGTGAGGAAGGAGAACGACGCGATGGTGGACAGCACCTGCTGCGGCGCCCAGCTCGCGAAGAAATCGGTCACGATGGGAAGCCCCGACACCGTGAAGAGAAACGACACGGCGACGCTCACGACGAAGGCGATCACCTGGTTGCGCGTCACCGCCGACAGGCACGACCCGATGGCGAGATAGCCGCCCGCCATGAAGAAGCTGCCGAGATAGCCCGCAAGCACCACGCCATTGTCCGGATCGCCGAGATAATTCACGGTGAGCCACATCGGAAAGGTGAGCGCGAGCGCGATGCCCGAAAAGGCCCATGCCGCGAGAAACTTGCCGAGCACCGCCGCCCAGAGCGGCACGGGCAGCGACAAGAGAAGCTCGATCGATCCCGAACGCCGCTCCTCCGCCCATAGCCGCATTGAAATGGCGGGAATGAGGAACAGGTAGAGCCAGGGATGGAAGCTGAAGAAGATCGTGAGGTCCGCCTGATCGCTCTCGTAATAGGCGCCGAGATAGAAGGTGAAGGCGCCCATCGTGAACAGGAAGATCACGATGAAGATGAAGGCGAGCGGTGTCGCGAAATAGCCGCCGAGCTCGCGGCGGAAAACGGCGAGAAGTTCGTTCATGCCGCTTCCTTTCCGCCCGCATCGGGCCGCGTCAGACGGCGGAACACTTCGTCGAGGCGGCCGGCCTCGCCGTAAAGCGCGCGCACCTGCCAGTTCTCCTCGCGTGCGATCCGCGCCACGGCATCGACCAGCATCGTGTCGCCTTCGCCCGAACGGGCGGGAAAGAGCGTGAAGGTCGTCTCGCCGCCGCGCGGCGAAACCTCGATGCTCTCGATGCCCGCGAGCGAGCGCAGCTTCTCCGCCGTTTCCACCGTCGTGCGGCCGCCAAGCGTCAGCGACACCGCATTGTGGTAGCGCGAGCGCGACATGAGTTCGGCCGGCGTGCCGTCCGCAACGATCCGGCCACGGTCGATGATGAGCGCGCGCGTGCAGATCGCATCCACCTCTTCCAGGATATGCGTCGAGATGACGATGGCCTTCTCGGCGGCCATGCGGCCGATGAGCTTGCGCACTTCGAATTTCTGGTTCGGATCGAGACCGTCGGTCGGCTCGTCCATGATGAGGACGGGCGGATTGTGGAGGATCGCCTGCGCAAGGCCGACACGGCGGCGGAAACCCTTGGAGAGCGTGTCGATCGGCTGCTCGAGAACGCCGGCAAGTTCCGTCGCCTCCACCGCGCTGCCGATCGCCTTGTCCGCCTCCGCGCCCGAAAGGCGGCGCACCCGCGCGATGAATTTGAGAAAACCGCGCGTCGTCATGTCGCCATAGGCCGGCGCACCTTCCGGCAGATAGCCGATCATGCGCTGCGCATCGAGCGTCGAGGTGACGATGTCGTGACCGCAGACGCGCGCCGTTCCCGCGCTCGGCGCAAGAAAGCCCGTCACCATCTTCATTGTCGTGGATTTGCCGGCACCGTTCGGCCCGAGAAAGCCGAGCACTTCGCCCTTGGCGACGGAAAAGCTGATCCCGTCGACGGCGGTGAATGGACCGAACTGCTTGGTGAGCCCGTCGATGACAATCATCGGCTCGCCACCTGCTGCGCCCGCCGCGTTTCCGCTCGCCATATCCCTGCCAGACCGGTTGATCGCGTCTCTCCCTCAAGCGTCGCCGGAGCGGCCTTTCCGGCCGTTCCGCATCGCGCGCCGTCTTCCGCTCTTCCCCCGAAAAGCTCTGCAAGACGGGAGCGTGTGTAGAACAGGACGCAGGGCCCTTCAAGTGAAAGATGCTTCATCTGGCGGCAGCGCGCCACCACGCCCGGAAGGCCACGGCAAGACGCACAAAAAGAAACCGCCCGGGAGGGGGGAGTCCCGGGCGGCGGAGCTGTCGCTCTTTTCTTGGAAGAAGTTGCCTCTCCCCGGGGGAAGGGGTGGCCCGGCTCCCCCAATCTATCCCGGTGGGGCTGGGGGGCTGATGAAACCGGAACGTCGCAAGGAACCGGGCCAATGAGGCAACGATGCAAAGATGGAGGTTCAGTGTGGCTGCCCAAGGGCTGAAACAAGGCAATATTGTGGTTTCGCGCTTCTTGCCGTTTCACCGAAAAAGCGCCGCTCTCCGCGGGTTTTGTAACAATCGGGTGACGGCGGCGCGCTCCTCGTGCCATGCTTGTAGACAGTCCCGGCCCGAACCAGCGAAAGGCGCCGCATGTCCGATAGTGCCGACTACGACGCCCGCGGCGGAGCGGCGCAAACCCGCCTCAGCCTTGTCGGAACCGCGAGGCCGCCGGAACCGCCGGGCGCGCGGCCGCGGGAAGCAGAGGTCTTCTTCAACCGGGCGGAACTCGATGCCATTCTTTCCGTCTATGGGCGGAAAGTCGCCGAGGGCGAATGGCGCGACTACGCGATGGGCGGCTTTCGCGATGTGGCCATCTTCTCGGTCTTCCGGCGCGCCAGCGAAATACCCCTCTACCGCATCGAGAAACGCCCGAAGCTCGCCCGCAAACAGGGCGCCTACAGCGTGATCGCGGCGACGGGCCTCGTCCTCAAGCGCGGCCACGAACTCGCCCAGGTGCTCAAGGTCTTCGAAAAGCGCTCGCTCCGCCTCATCGACGCTTGAGGGAACCATTCCTCGAACAAAAAGCCCCGGCATCGCTGCCGGGGCTTTGTCGTTCCGGTATGCGGGGCGCTTAGCCGCGCTGGCTGCCCATGAAACGCAGCAGGAACAGGAACATGTTGATGAAGTCGAGATAGAGCGAGAGCGCCCCCATCACGGCCTTCTTGCCGGCAACGACGGCGCTGTCGGCCTCGTAATACATGCCCTTGATGCGCTGAGTGTCGTAGGCGGTGAGGCCCGCGAAGATCAGCACGCCGAGCACCGAGATCGCGAATTGCAGCGCCGAACTCTGCAGGAAGATATTCACGACCATCGCGATGATGATGCCGAACAGACCCATGATGAGAAATGAGCCCATGCCGGTCAGGTCGCGCTTGGTCGTATAGCCGTAAAGGCTGAGCGAGCCGAAGGCCGCCGCCGTCACGAAGAAGGTCGTTGTGATGCTCTGCCCCGTATAGACGAGGAAGATGCTCGACAGCGACAGGCCCATCACGCCGGCAAAGGCCCAGAAAAGCGCCTGGGTTGCCGAGAGGCTGAGCTTCTGAATGCCGAAGCTGAGCACCAGGATGAAGCCGAGCGGTGCCAGCATCACGACCCAGCGCAGCGGGCTCGTGTAGAGCGTCTCGCCGAAACTCGTGAGGCCGAGGCCTTGCGCGGTTTCGACCGTCGCAGTCGTGAAGGCGAAATAGGCAACGAGCCCGGTCAGCGCGAGTGCGCCCGCCATGTAGTTGTAGACGCTGAGCATATAGCTCCGGAGGCCCTGATCGATCGACATGTCGGCACGCGCGCCGACACGGGTCTGATGGAGCCGTTCCTGATCGTAGTTCGCCATGTATCTGCACCCTCCTGAGTGTGC
>JACIYQ010000307.1 GCA_014359855.1 Parvibaculum sp. | reverse complement strand
CTTGAGCAGAATTGCGTGCCCGCAGAACGCTTTACCGTCGGTCATGTCGTCACCATCTAATCTCGGCGTATCGTCGCACCATTGGGACGCCTTCGCCATCCGCCGTTGTTCAAACACAAATAATAATGCTTCGCAATATCATTTAACGGGACACAGTCGCCATGCGCCGCGCCGTTTCCCGGCTTCCGTCTAATATCCCGAAAGGAGAGATGTTTTCATGGCTTCAGGCGCCCCGCGCCGATGGAGGGCCGGACGAATTGTCGCGGGGCGCCTTCGTTTTCCCCGGAATCCCGGGGCAGCTGCAGCAATTGGTCGCCTCGCCCGCGTAATATACTCTCCCGCCACACCACAAGAGAGCGCCCGCCACGCAGGCGCCGGATCGGGAGACGTCATGGAGCAGCCGAAAGACGCCACGGAGGCAACGAAGCGCGCGCTTGCGGAGTTCGCGAAAACGCTCCCGCCCGGCACCGGCGCGGATTTCGAGCTGGTGAAGCGCGGCTTCATCGCCACCATTCCCGATGCGAAAGTGCTGAACGAGGCAGGGCATGCCGTCTGGGATATGGGCACCTTCGCCTTCGCGGGCGAGGGCTGCGATTGTCCCGATACGGTGAACCCGAGCCTCTGGCGCCAGGCGAAGCTGAATTCCGTCCACGGCCTCTTCGAGGTTACGAAGGGCATTTATCAGGTCCGCAACTTCGACCTTTCGAACATCACCTTCATCGAGGGCGACACCGGCTATCTCGTCATCGATCCGCTGATCTCGACCGAGCCCGCCGCCGCCCTCGCTTTGATGCGCAAGCACAGGGGTGACAAGCCTGTCACGGGCGTCATCTACACCCACAGCCATGTCGATCACTATGGCGGCATCAGGGGTGTGCTCTCCGACGAAGATATCGAAAAGGGCCTGCGCATCATCGCGCCCGAAGGCTTCCTGGAGGAGGCAGTGAGCGAGAACGTGCTGGCGGGCAATGCCATGGGCCGCCGCGCGACTTACATGTATGGCGCGCTCCTGCCGCGCAATGCGAAGGGCCACGTCGATGCCGGCCTCGGCAAGACGGTATCGATGGCAGGTGAGCCTCGTGCCGTCGGCGAAGAGCATATCGCAGACGGGCACGAAGATCGTCGTCGATGGCATCGAAATCGTCTTCCAGGTGACGCCCGACACCGAGGCGCCCGCCGAAATGAATTTCTACTTCCCGCAGTTCAAGGCGCCCTGCATGGCCGAGAACTGTTCCTGCCATCTCCGCAACATCTACACGCCGCGCGGCGCGCAGGTGCGCGATACAAAATCCTGGAGCTGGTACATCGACGAGGCGATCGAGCTTTTCGCGAAGGACACGGATGTTCTTTTCGCCAGCCATCACTGGCCGCGCTGGGGTTCGGACGCCGCTGTCGCCTTCCTGAAGAAGCAGCGCGATCTCTATAAATATATCCATGACCAGACATTGCGCATGGCCAATCACGGCCTCACGCCGCTCGAAATCGCGGAAGCGATCGCGCTTCCGCCGATGCTCGCCACCGAGTGGTACACGCGCGGCTATTACGGCACGCTCAATCACAACGCTTTCTCGTCACGGTCGAGAACGCCGTCTTCCATCACTATCCGAATCGCGTGGCGAAAGATGCGCCCACCGTCTCGCTCACGCGGGGCGCACTTGCGAGCCTCGTCATCGGCGAGATCGCCTTGCCGCATGAAAGCGTCGCGGTCGACGGTGACGCCGAGCCTTTCGCCACTTTCCTTTCGCTCCTCGACCGCTTCGATTTCTGGTTTGAAATCGTGATGCCGTAACACCGAGGTGCCTCGTCATTCCGCTACCGCAACCCGGAGACCATCCATGAAGAACGACGTCTATCGCCAGTTCCGCCTGAAAACACGCCCCACCGGCCACATCGAAAAGTCGAATTTCGATTTCGTGGAGGAGAGCATTCCCGAACCCGGCCCCGGCGAGGCGCTTGTGCGTGTGCTTTATCTCAGCCTCGATCCGAGCAACCGCATCTGGATGAGCGACATGGACCAGTACATGCCGCCCGTCGGCATCGTCGTTAAGTCGAATTCCGCGCGCTAAAAGGAAGGCGACCACGTGAGCGGCCTCACCGCCTGTTTCGGCCTGCTGGAGCTTGGCCGCCCGAAGGCTGACGAAACCGTTGTCGTTTCGGCAGCGGCGGGCGCCGTCGGCTCCGTCGTCGGACAGATCGCGAAGATCAAGGGCTGCCGCGCCGTCGGCATCACAGGCGGGCCGGACAAGTGCCGCCACATCGTCGAGGATCTCGGCTTCGACGCCGCCGTCGATTACAAGCGCGGCGATTTCTCGCCCATCCTCATGCGCCGCATCGAACTGCGCGGTTTCATCGTCATCGACTTCATGGAAAAGTTCGCCGAAGGCGCGATGCGGCTTGCCCGGTGGGTGGTGGAAGGGAAGCTCAAGCATCGCGAGACCATCGTGGACGGTCTCGAAAACGCGCCCGTCGCCGTCAACAAGCTCTTCGACGGCGGCAATATCGGCAAGCTCGTCGTGAAACTCTAGCTTTCGATACGGCGCGTCTTGCCGGCATTGCTCCTGAGATGCGCCGTATAGGTCATGCGGCCGCCCGTCTCCACCTTGGTGATGGTCGCATCGACCGGGAACTCCGTGCCGTCCTTCCTCAGGCCGGTCACGGGGCCGCGGTCGCTCATCCAGCGCGAGGCATCGCGGCCCCTGCCGAAATCCACGAGCTGCTTGTTATGGGCGGCGCGGTAGCGCTCCGGCAGCAACATCGCGAGCGGCTGGCCCAGCACCTCTTCCGCGCGATAGCCGAACATCTGCTCGGCCTTCAGGTTGAAGAAGGCGATCTTCTGTTCCGCATCGACAGAGATGATGCCGTCTTCAGCCACCATCAGGATGCGGGAGAAGAGCAGGTTCTTCTCCTTGAAGGCGATATGTTCCTGCCGCCGCGTCGTGTTGTCCCGGAACGTGATGAGGAACCGGCGCTCGCCGCCGAGCTTCGCCTCCACCACGCGCACATCGGCGGGAAACTCGGTGCCGTCCTTGCGCCGCGCGATGAGGTCGAGATAGCGCGACTGCTCGTGTTCGGGTTCCGCCGCCCAGCGCTGGAGCCACTTCACGGGATCCGCCCGCTGTCCCGGCTGTTGCGGAACGAGTGTCGTGATGCTGCGCCCGATTACTTCCGCGGCGCTGTAGCCGAGCAGCCGTTCGGAAGCCGGGTTGAAATAGGTGATTTCGCCTTCGGGTGTCGAAACGATGATCGCTTCGGGCACGCCCTCCACCAGCATCCGGTGGAAGCCGGCGGTCGCGCTGTCGTCCTTGCTCATGGGTGTGCTCCCGCCTCATTCGGATAAAAGATCCCGGCGGCGCCGCCGCCGGGGTAGTCGCCAGTATACTCGTCTTTGCTCAGGCCGCGTTGCCTGTCGGATGGCCGCCTTCCATCGCCTGCAGCACGCGGATGTCGTCGAACACAGGGATACCCGCTTCATCGTACTTCTTGCGCGCCGTCGGCGTCAGCAGGCCCACACGGGCGAGCGCCGGCATCATCAGGTCCTTCAGCGCATGCACCTGGCCGGGTGGCAATTCGCTGGCGATGCCCGCATCCGCCGCTTCCTGCAGGCCCTTGAAGAAGTCGTCGGCGTCGATGCCGCTATTCTCCAGCACCTGCATGAAGCCGGGATCGACCTTGTTGGCGATCGTCCCCGCCGTCTGCGCCTTGACGAGGATGTTTACCGCATGGAAGGCGAAATCGGCAAGTTCCTCCAGGTCGTCCTTGTGCATCTTCTTGAACACCGGCCCGAGGAACACATGCCCGAACGACACATGCCGGCTCTCGTCGCGCATCACGTTGAAGGTGAGCTGCTTCAGCAGCGGGCAGGTCGTGGTGCGGTACATGTTGTTGAAGGCGCCGAGCGCGAGGCCCTCGACGATCATGTTCATGCCGATCATCACCTTCTCGTA
>JACIYQ010000306.1 GCA_014359855.1 Parvibaculum sp. | reverse complement strand
CGCGGATTCAGCGCCAACCGGAGAGGCAGGGGAATGGCAGGGCCAGAGAAGATCGGCGATTTCATCACCATTGAGCGCGAAGGGCGTGTCGCGACGCTTCGCTTCGATCGGGGTGACAGGATCAATCCGCTTTCCGTTCAGCTACTTCGAGATATGCGCGCCGCTGCGCGTGTGCTGCGTGAGGATGTTTCCACGAACGCCATCGTCCTGACCGGGGGGCAGGCCTTCTCGGGCGGTGCCGACCTTGCGGATCCCGAAATTTCCAGGCGTGCCTCCGCGTCCCTGCTCGAGCGCCGCGAAATGCTCCGCGCCGGGCCCGGCATGTGCGACGCCTGGGAAGCGCTGGACCAGGTGGCGATTGCTGCCGTCGAAGGCTTTTGCATTGGCGGCGGGGTCGCCCTTGCCGTTGCCTGCGACTTTCGTATCGCGGGGCGGGGTGCCCACTTCCGTCTGCCGGAAATTCCACTCGGCATGAACATGAGCTGGCACACGCAACCGCGTCTCGTGAACCTCATAGGCCCGTCGCGAGCGAAGCAGCTCACGATCTTCGGCGAGAAGGTGAGCGCCCCAAAGGCAGAGGCCTGGGGTCTTGTCGATGAAGTCTGCGAGGACGGCGAGGCGCTTGCCGTTGCACGCCGCTGGGCGGAGAAAGTCGCAGCCCTTCCGCCCGTTGCCGTGCGTATGGCAAAACGCGGCATCACGCAGGCCGCGACCGCTCTGAATGCGGTCTCCACCTTCATGGATGCGGATCAGTCCGCTGCGTTTGACGATCGATCGTGGCATGCGCTACACGTTACACAACGACTCCCCGGTCGTGCCGTCCGGTTGCCGCATGTTGCTCTGGACCGCGATAAACCGGAAAACAAGAAGCGGGAAGGTGCTAGGTGAGGATCAGCGGATTACGGCTCATGAAGTGCTTCGCGGGATCACCATCGACGCCGCCTATCAGCACTTCGAAGACGATACGAAGGGTTCGATAGAGGAGGGCAAGCTCGCCGATCTTGTAATTCTCGGAGAGGATCCGGAAACCATCGGCACGGACGCACTCCGCGATCTTCCGATCATGGAAACAATCAAGCGCGGCGAAACCATCTACCGCGCGTGAAGGTGGCAAGGATATGAGGCTGAAGATACGCCGTATTCCGCTCGACACACTGCGGGAAAACGTGGTGGTTCTCGCCTCGAATTGCGCGGCGCTCCGGCCCGAGGCTTTCCAGGCGTTCAAGCGGCTGGAGGTGCAGCATGACGGTCGTTCCATCATCGCGAGCCTCGACATTTGCCATGACCACTCGATGGTGGGTCCGGACGAAATCGGTCTCACGGAGCCCGCTTTCCGCCGCATGGGGCTCTCGGAGGGAGACACCGTCTTCATCTCGCCCGCGCGCAGTCCGCAGAGCCTCGAATATGTGAGGACCAAGATTGGCGGCGAAATGCTGAACCGTCACCAGATCGAGTCGATCATTCAGGACATCGTCGGTTACCGCTATTCCGACATGGAAATCGCCGCCTTCCTGGTCGCTTGCGCCGGCTTTCTGTCGACCGACGAACTCCTGCATCTCACATTCGCAATGGCTTCCGCCGGTACCTCGCTCTCCTGGGATGCGCCAATCGTTGTGGACAAGCATTGCATTGGCGGCATTCCCGGCAATCGCACCTCGATGATCGTGGTTCCGATCGTCGCCGCGCATGGCTTCACCATGCCGAAGACATCGTCACGCGCGATCACCTCTCCGGCGGGAACCGCCGACACGATGGAAGTCCTTGCGCGCGTCGACCTCACCATCGATGAGATGAAGGAAGTCGTTGGCGAGTGCAATGCCTGTCTCGTCTGGGGCGGTCATGTGAATTTGTCGCCCGCTGACGATATCCTGATCGGTGTCGAGCGCCCGCTCAATCTCGACACGCGCGAACAGATGGTCGCTTCGATCATGTCGAAGAAGAAGTCGGCTGGTTCGACACATCTGGTGATCGACCTGCCGCTTGGGCCGACCGCCAAGGTACGAGATGCCATGGAGGCGTTGCGTCTGAGGAAGCTCTTCGAGTTCGTCGCTGATCGCATGAACCTTCATGTGGAGATTGTCGTGACGGACGGCATCCAGCCGATTGGCCGCGGCATCGGGCCGGTACTTGAGGCGCGCGATGTGATGGCGGTGCTCGCAAACGATGTTTCGGCACCTGCCGATCTGCGCGAGAAATCGCTTCAGCTCGCTGCGCGGGTGATAGAGTGTGACCCCGCTGTTCGGGGCGGCGCCGGATACGAGCGCGCACGACACCTGCTGGAGAGCGGCGCGGCCATGGCGTCGATGCAGAAAATTATCGAGGCTCAGGGGCGCGCGTCGTCGGCGCCTATTCCGGGACCGCTCACAGCCGATATTCTCGCTCACGCCGATGGTGTGGTGGCCTCTGTCGATTGCCTCCGGATCGCGCAGCTGGCGCGGCTCGCCGGTGCCCCGCTCGATCGGGGGGCCGGAATTGATGTATTGAAGCGCATTGGGGACAAAGTCGAGGCGGGTGAACCTCTCTACCGCATCTATTCGGCGGGCGAGGCACATTTCAACTTCGCGGTGGAGGAGGCCGAACAGTCGAACGGTTTTGCACTCGCGAGTGCGGGTATTCCCGCGAAAGCACTTGAATGATACCGGTCGCAATTCACTCATTCGAGCATGGTGAGAGCCATGCATGTGAGCTTGCTTCGAGGCTCGGGCTCGATGCGCACCTGATCGATGTCCACACATTTCCCGATGGTGAGAGTCGCGTTGGCATTTCGGGGGCGGCGCGGACTTCTTTGGTCTACTGTCCGCTGGATAGGCCGAACACAAGGCTCGTCGATCTGATGCTTGCGGTGGATGCTCTTCGCCGCGCTGGCGCACAGCGTCTCGTTCTCGTCGCGCCTTATCTCTGCTATATGCGGCAGGACAAGGCCTTTCATGAAGGCGAGGCGGTCAGCCAGCAGGCCGTTGCGTGCTTTCTTTCTTCGCTCTTCGACCGGGTGGTGACGGTAGACGCGCATCTGCATCGCGTCTCGTCCCTTGCGGAGGTCTTTCCTGGCATCGAAGCGGAGAATCTCATCGCCGCCGATACGATCGCGCGCTTCGCAGCCGAACGGGGTATCGGCGAAGACGCGCTCATTGCCGGTCCCGACGAGGAGGCCGCCCAATGGGTCGGCCGGCTGGCGACGGCGCTCGGCGCGTCCGCGATCACGGGCCAAAAGGTGCGGCATGGAGACCGCGAGGTTGAGATCGTGTTTCCAGATGTGGACCTCGAGGGCAAGTCCGTTCTCATTGCGGACGATATCGTCTCAAGCGGTGGAACGGTTCTGTTGGCCGTCGCAGCAATGAAGGCGCGCGGAGCGATTTCGGTCCGCGTCGCCATCACTCATGCACTTTTCGGCAACGACGTGTATGAAAGGATGTTGGATGCCGGCGCCGATGCCGTCTGGTCCACGACGTCGGTACCTCATCCGACAAACGCGATTTCCCTGGCCGGCCTTCTCGGTGAAGCGCTGCAAAACGAATTAGGTGAGTGAGGACCATGTCGATTTTCTTGAGCGTCCACGGCGCTGCGCACACAGTCACCGGCTCCTGCTATCTGTTGCAGGCGGGGCGGACGCGATTTCTCGTCGATTGCGGCATGTTTCAAGGCCCAAAGACGCTGAAGGCGCTCAACTATTCGGACTTCCCGTTCAAGCCGGAGGAGATCGATTTCGTTCTCCTCACGCATGCTCATATCGATCATTCGGGCCTGATCCCGAAGCTCGTAAAGCACGGGTTCTCGGGTCCGATCTACGCAACGCACGCCACGATCGATCTTCTCACCTGCATGCTGCCGGACTCGGGCCACATTCAGGAAACGGAGGTCGAGCAACTCAACAGGCGCAACGCACAGCGCGGCCGCCCGGAAGTAACGCCGATTTACACAGTAGACGACGCGGAGGTCGCGCTCCGCGCCTTTAGTCCGGTCGCCTACGACACATGGATCGAGCCAGCCGAGGGGGCCCGCGCGCGCTTCTGGAATGCGGGTCACATTCTCGGTTCCTCGTCGATCGAGATCGAGTTGACGACAGGTCTCAAATCGCCCCGCCCGATGCGGCTCCTGTTTTCCGGCGATATCGGGCCGGAGGTGACAAGCTTTCATCCGGCCCCGGACTCGCCTCAGAATCTCGACTACATCGTCTGCGAAGCGACATATGGCTCGCGCGTGCGGCCGCCGATGACGCTCTCGTCCCGGCGCGACTTGCTTGCGGCGGAAGCAAACGAAGCCCTGAAAGGCAATGGCGTGCTCATCGTTCCGTCATTTGCGGTCGAGCGTACCCAGGAACTCTTGTCTGACCTTCTGGCTCTCGTCCACGAACGCCGCATTCCGCAAGTGCCGATCTTCCTCGACTCGCCGCTCGCCATCCGGGCGACCGACGTCTTCATCGATCATGCGCACGAGCTTGAAGACGGCGCCGCCTTCCGCCATGCCATGCGCTCTCCGATCCTGCGCACGACGGAGTCGGCGCAGGAAAGCATGATGATCGAGCGAATAGACGGTAGCCACATCATCGTCGCCGCCAGCGGCATGTGCGATGCGGGCCGCATCCGCCACCATCTGAAGAACCATCTCTGGCGCGCCAATGCGACAGTGCTCATGGTCGGATTCCAGGCCGAGGGAACGCTTGGGCGCATTCTGCAGAACGGCGCCAAGGCTGTCCGCATACAGGGCGAGGAAGTGAAGGTTCGGGCACGCATCCGAACGCTCGACATCTATTCGGGTCATGCCGACGGGCCAGGCCTCGCCCGCTGGGTGGAGGATCGCGGTCCCGTCTCGCGCGGCATCATTCTGGTGCATGGCGAAGAAGATGAAATCGCGGGTTTGCACGAGCGCCTCTCAAACAAAGGCCTCGACGGAGAACGCATATTCGCCCCCGAACTCGATGCCGTCTTCGATCTCCTCGCCGAAACGCCGGCCACGCGTGAGCGGCCCGCGCCGCGGCGCCTGCAGCCGGAGGCCGTCGGTCATCCGGACTGGCACAATGACCTTTCCGGGCTCTGGCTCGACCTTACCGAAATGCTCGACAAGGCAGCGGACGACAAGTCACGGCGCGTCATTCTGCGCCGGGTAAGGCGAGCGCTCGAGAAGGAGCAGGCCTGACGCCATTTTACCGTCTTCTCGGCTACTCGCCGGTAGCTTTTATCTGCCCGCTTTGGGATGATGGTGCCGAGGTCAGAATTCTTCCATGAGTACCCCGGACATGCCCGCTTCCCAACCCCAGAAAAAACAGGATGGACGCCGTCTTCGCAGCGCGGCCAGCCGCCGTCGTATCGTTGAGGCGATGCGCGACCTGGTCCGTGAGGGCACGGTCTCTCCGCGCGCGGAGGAAGTTGCCGCGCGCGCCGATGTCGGGCTCAGAAGCGTCTTCCGCCATTTCGACGACATGGAAAGTCTTTATCGGGAGATCGGCGACCTGATCCTGGTCGATGTAGCACCGATGCTCGAGCTCCCGCCGCCATCGGGCACGGCAGATGAAATTATCGAGGAGATGATCAATCGCCGCGCAAAGCTCTTCGAACGCATCATGCCTTTCCGCGTCGCCGCCGACATGAACGCGCATCGTTCGCCGTTCCTGGCCGACGACCGCGCACGCATGAACACGGCGTTCCGCGATATCATGCGCTCTGCGCTTCCTGCGGTGATCCGCAAGGACCGCGTGCTCGTAGATGCACTCGACGCCGTTCTCAGCTTCGATTTCTGGCGTCGCCTTCGCGTCGACCAGCGCCTTTCCATCTCTCAGGCAAGGCGTGTGGTCGAAGCGGCAGCCGCGCCCCTCATCGGTGCGAAGCGTTAGGACAGTTCGAGGGAAGACGGGGCAGGGGGCTCAGTTTTCAAACAGCTTCTCGCAGCCCGTCCCGGAGAGAATCTCGTCCACGGCATTCCGGTCCACGGTGGCGAGGCTTGCATGCTTCTCGCGCAGCCATTGCAGACACTTTCCTTGATAGGGAAACGGCTTCTGCACCCATCGCTTGCCGTCGATTTCCGTGTCGACCTGCTCCGCACCCCCCATCAGCGCTTTGGCGTTGGCGCGAAGAGCCGGCACATAAACCCGGCCAACCTCTTTCAGCAGACCCCGAATTTCTCCGGGAATGGCACCGCGTTTCATCCAGCCGTCTTCCTTCAGATAAAAGGTCGGCAGCAGCGCCACCTTGGGCGCGGGCAATCCTTTCGGCACGCTGTGACCCGACAGGAAGAAGCGATAAGGAATGTGCCGGTAACGAAGCACGGCGAGCATCTTGCGCGTGTAGGGCGAGCCCGGAGCGCCGCTCAGCAGCAGGGATGTCTTGAGCGTCATCTTGTCCTCCCGATTATTGTTATTTGAAGCGCTCACTTGAATCCGAGGATATGGCCTTCTGCCGGATTGATTTTGCCGGCCCGCATGTCGGTATAGATGCGTGCAATTGCGTCCTCGCCTTTGCCGCGCTCAATCCTGATCCATGCGCCCGCCGCTTCCGCAAAAGGCATTCCAGCTCTCCGCGAGCATCCGGTCGAAACCGTCGCGCCCGAGTTCATCCGGCCGCTTTTTCATCTGGTCCGGGGCAAAGAAGAAGCGTGGTTTGGCGCCCGGAAGGTCCGCAGGCGGGCGCGGCGCGTCCTTGTGAGAGAGGCCGACTGTCGTGCTCTCAACGATCTTGTCGCCGAAATGCCGGTGCACGGCGGGCAGCACTTCCCCGTCGCCCGCAAAGCCGACCACGGCCGTCGGCACGCTTGCATCGAGCGTCGTGACGTCGCCATAGGCCACCGCCTTGTCGTAATAGCCAAGTCCCTCCACGAAAGTCTTGTTGCCCGTAGAGGTAAGCCCCACGACTTGCGGTCCCCCGGGGCGGCGCCGGTAAAGACCATAGGCGAGCCCGAGCCCGGTCTTCAACGAGGCGCTGAGCACCAGCACCTGCTTTGCGCCGAAGAAGTCATTGTCGGCGAGCCTGTCGTCGATCAGAAATGATGTCGTATAGAGCGGCCGCAGCACCGGCTCGAGATATTCATGCGGCCTTGCCCCTTTCACGCGCGTATAGCTGTTGTAGACGGGATGCAGCTCGCGACGCTGTTTGTAGAGGTCGAGGAAGCCGCCCGCCGTCACCTTCTCGAGCTGCATCACGAGATGGGTGGCCATCGGCAGATAACCATATATCCGCTCGCCCTCGGCAACGCCCTCGCACTTCGACTGCGCGATCCGCGCGAACCCCAGACGGGAATCTTTCCCCAGCCTTCCTCGGCGGGAAAGAACGACCAGTAGTTCAGCATGTCGCCGGCAACGGCATAGGTAATGTTGTTTGCGCTGAGCGCGAACTTCTCGATCTCGACGAGAATCTGTCCATCCTCGACCTAGGCTGCCCTGTTCACCCATTTCGTCTGGCCGTAGTCCGGACGGTTCACGACGAATTCCCGGATCGCGATGCTCATGCGTACCTCCCTGAATGACGATGGTGCGCGCATCCTGCCACAGCCCATCGCCGTTTTGTGAATTTGGTCGCGCCGCGCTCTGTGCTTCTCTCTTCTCTGCGATGGGTGCCTTGACCGCGCCCTCTGGATCGTCAATAAAACGACACTAATAGTGTCATTACAATATGTGCAGGATCGGCGTCAATCGTGCCGGAGCCGGAGGAAAGGCAGAAATGATAGCCGAGAACGCCCTGCGTCCGCCGGACGAGCAGCTCAAGTCCTTCTTTGCCCGCGCGGGCACCGGCAAGGAGGGGCCGGTTGTCATGGTCAACCTTCTCAAGTTCCGCGAGCGGGCGGTTTATCCGGACGGGCGCGATGCGGATATTTCAGGGCAGGAAGCCTATATGCGCTATGGCGTCGAAGTCGCGAAGATCGTGGCGAAGCTCGGCGGCCGCATGGTTTTCGGAGCCGCTGTCGATGGCCTCATGATCGGCAAATGCGAGGAGCTTTGGGACCAGGTGGCCCTTGTCGAGTACCCCTCGCGCGCGGCCTTCATGGAAATGGTCATGTCGCCCGAGTATCACGCCATCGAGGTCCATCGCTAAGCAGGGCTCGCCGGCCAGCTCAACATCGGCACGCGCGTTCCCCGCTGACCACGGCGCATATATCCTCGTGGAATACCGGTTTCGCCCCGTCCGAAATCTTTCTGGAACCTCTTTGCGCGCTGAACCCCTTGTGGCCGTCCCTTGGGCAGCGCATCATGTTCGTCTGTCAGGCCCATCGGCGCCTTCCGGGGAGGGAAGACCGGGCACGGCTGAGGGACATGACGAAGAGGAGGGAAGCCTATGGCGAGGCGGCAAAGGGATGAATTCGGTCCGGGCATCGGCGAGGAAGCGGCGGAAACACCAAACGTATTGAGTCCCATCGTCGGCATCAGCCGCGAGGAC
>JACIYQ010000305.1 GCA_014359855.1 Parvibaculum sp. | reverse complement strand
AGTAGAGGATACTGACCTCGACCATAGCGAAGAGAAGGGCAAAAAAGGGAACGGCAAGCAAGGCGAACTCGACCGCCGTCGCGCCGCTGTCGGCACGGGCGAAGCGGCTCCAGCGGCATCGCGGGAGATGCGCTCGACGGGCCGGTCCTCGATGTTGCTTGCTCATGGGTTACCTCGCGCCGAAACGCCGCTCTGGCGCAGCCTTCTTGATACCGCTTTGTGCCTTACCAAAAGGTAACCGCCGCTGTTCCGGCCCGGCCCGATTCATTCCTTCTTAACGGGCGGCACCTAAAACGAACGGGTGCGTATTCTGCCGCGCCGGGCGCGAGCCTGTCCGGCACCCAAGGGCGGATAATGTCCATGAGGTCCCTTAAAGCTCTGTTTCGCAGATTCCGGACGGACCGTCGGGGCAATTTCGCCACGATCTTTGCGCTTTCGGCCATCCCGCTTGTCGTTGCCGCGGGTGCGGCGATCGATATCTCCCGCGCCTATATCGTTGAAAATCGGCTGAATGCAGCGCTCGACGCTGCGGCGCTCGCCGTCGGCGGGGCCACGGGCAAGACGCAAGCGCAGCTTGAGGAAATCGCACAGGCCTATTTTGACGCGAATTATCCGGCCGAGAAGCTCGGCGTTCCGGGCGCCGTCATGGTCGTTCAGAGCGGCAGCGATGTGATCCTGACCGCCAGCGCCGAACTGCCGACATCCCTGATGGGAATCGTGGGGATCGATACGCTTTCCGTCGGCGCCTCGTCGCAGGTAACGCGACAGGGACGGAAGCTCGAGCTTGCGCTGGTCCTCGACGTGACGGGTTCGATGTCCAGCGGTGGTCGAATGACCGCGCTCAAGGACGCGGCGAAGCTGCTGCTCCAGATTCTCGAGGATTCCGGAGCCCCTGAAGGCGAAATCAAGGTTTCGATCGTTCCCTTCGACACGGCGATCAACGTCGGCAAGAGCAACAAGAACGAGTCCTGGCTCAAATGGACCTATGAGGCGCGGGACACAAGCTCGTGGTGGGGTGGCCTGACGACGGTGAAGGTCAAGAGCAATAAATGGAAGGGCTGCGTCATAGATCGGGACCAGGACTACGACACGCAGAATACGATCCCGACATCGAGCGACACCACCAAATATCCCGCCGACGGCGACAGCTGTAACATCCCGGAAGTCCTGCCGCTGACGGAGAACTGGACCACGCTGAATTCCAAGATCAACGAGCTGGACCCGAACGGCAATACCAACACCACGATCGGTCTTGCCTGGGGCTGGAACATGCTGACGCCCGGGCATCCCCTGTCGACGGCGGCAGCGTCTGCCGACGATCTCGACAAGGTGATTGTGTTCCTCACCGACGGTCAGAATACAGAGAACCGGTGGACGAAGTCCGGCGGTTCCATCGACGACAGGACCGAAGAGGTCTGCGACAACATGAGGGCGGCCAGCATCAAGGTCTATACGATCCGTACCATCCAGGGTAACGCGACGCTCCTGAAGAACTGCGCCACCAAGCCGGAGATGTATTTCGACGTTACACAGACGAGCCAGCTCACCGAGGTGTTTACCTCCATTGCCATGGCTCTCTCGAACCTGCGCATCAGCCGCTGACGGAATCAAACACCGGAAATAGAAAGGCCGCCTTCCGGGCGGCCTTTTTCGCGCAGGAAAAGCTGGAGCGTTATTCCTCGGACGGTGCCGACAAGGCCGGATTTCCCTGGGCCGCACCGAGGCTCGTGCTCATCGCGCCGGCCACCTGCTTCATGATGGCGTCGAAGTCCTCTGGATTGTCGCCAACGGACGGAACGCGCTCGCAGCGCGGCGTGCAGTTGTACGAGAGCTGCCCGGTACCGCGCGTCAGTGTGACGGTGGAAGCGTCCTGCGCAGTCACGCTCACATCAATGTTGAGGATGGCATTTCCATCGCTGTCGGTCGCGACGAGACTGGTGGTACCGAAGCTGCGACCCATCACATAAACGAGCTTGGAGCCTTCGACGCTCACATCCGCGATTGCCGGATTGCCGACCATGATCGTGGAAACCGGCTTGGCCAGGTGAAGGGCCTTGGTCTGGTTCATCTCCACCTTGAAAGTCTCGGCCTGCGCGGCGCCTGCGAGGAGGACCGCGCAACCCGCACCGAGAGCCGCGGCGACGACGCGACCCACGGCAGTCTTCTTTATCCGGTAAGCACGCATATTGCTGCTGCCTTCCCTGGGGCATGGATGGGGACGCGAAAAGCGCCGATTGCCCTCAACACTAGGTCCAAGGAGTAAAGGATCTGTTGACCGTAAGGGGTGTGCAGGAATTTAACGGGAGATTAAACGCCGTCCCCTAGGCTCCATCGTCGGTCGTCGAGGGAGTAAAAGACAGATGGAACAAGGGGTGCAAGCCGGACAGGAGATCGCGCCCGATCACACGCGTTCCCTCGCCGGTATCCAGATTCTCTCCTCGCTGCACCAGCGCGAACTCGCCCTTCTTGCTGTCGAGTGCGAATGGCGGCCCGTTTCCCGAAATGACATTATTCTCAATCTCGCTCAGGGCGGCGGCTTGGACGGCGTGATCTTCGTTGTCGAGGGTTCGGTCCGTCTCGCGCGCAGCATGGGCAGCGCCGGGCGCATTGCCTATACCGACGTCGATGCCGGCGGACAGTTCGGAGAAATGGCTGCTTTCGGCGTAACCGAAACCGATCTCACTGCCGTTGCGCGGGAAGACGGACTGATCGCCACCTTGCCCGAAAGCCGATTCCTCGAACTTCTCTCCCGCGAGGAATCGGTGTCGCGGGCGCTTCTCTGCCAGTATGCCCGTCTTCTGCGCGAAAGGGAGACAGGGGCTCCGCCTTCCGATGCGGGCAATCGTCAAGACGAAGGAACGGGCGCGCAGCGCGTATACAGAGAATTGCTCTCACTCGCCGAGCCGCACCGCAACCCGGAAGGTGGCGAGTGCCTGCGCATTGACCGTCTGCCACGGCACAGGGCCCTGGCGGCCCGCGTGGATACGACGGAGGAGGCCGTTGCCAGGGCGATTGCCGAACTGGTGCGCAGGGGCATCGCCAGCCGCGATTATCCGGGACTTGTCGTCACCGACGAAGCGGCCTTTCGGTCGCTGTGTGAGACGGCTTGAAAGAACTTTCCGAGGCTGAAAATGCCGACGATCAAGTATGCGGGAAGTAGAGACTGGACCCGCGCACGGGGCGCCTTCTCCGTAGCCAAATCCTCGAAGCGGATTAACCTCGAATTAACGACGTTATAAGGCTTCTATCATCGATGTTTTGTTCACCTGCGGGGGACTGTTCATGAGATATCGTTCGGGCACAGTAATTTCTCCATGAATACAGAAATTACATTTAAAGTGTGAGTAGAACTGGTTGTAGTTTTAGAGTATTCGTTAGCGATTGGGTAAGGGTGCCTCGCTAATCTCGCCTCCAGTCCGAAAGGGCGCCCGGCGGTCTTCACGGCCGCAAGGGTTGGTGCTGTCGACAGTCAATATTCAAGGAGGCTTGTTATGGGCCGTTTTCTGAAGTCTTTTGCGAAGAACGAGTCCGGTGCGACCGCGATCGAATACGCGCTCATCGCCGCCGGCATCGCCGTCGT
>JACIYQ010000304.1 GCA_014359855.1 Parvibaculum sp. | reverse complement strand
GCCGCCTCCGCCGCTTCGAGCGCGGCATCGGGGTCCGCCGGCGGATGTGCGCCGGTCGCCTGGATCG
Organism: Parvibaculum sp.; assembly: GCA_014359855.1. Taxonomy (GTDB): domain Bacteria; phylum Pseudomonadota; class Alphaproteobacteria; order Parvibaculales; family Parvibaculaceae; genus Parvibaculum. The sequence goes on along the minus strand of JACIYQ010000304.1, from coordinate 5,139 downwards.
CATCGACGTCTATGTTGAAACGCTCGCCGACGCGGCGCGTCAGCGTGCTGAATTCCATGTCCTTGAAGAAGCCGATCAGCGTTTCGGGATCGGGATCGCGAACGCCCATCGTTTCCAGCGGCTCCTCGATGGGCACGTCATTGTCGAGTTCGACAAGCCTTCGCGAGATGCGGGCCTGTTCGGCGAATTCGATCAGGTTCTCGCGGCGCTTGTTCTGCTTGATCTCCGAAGCACGCGACAACAGCGTTTCGAGATCGCCATATTCCTCGATGAGCTGCGCGGCCGTCTTGATGCCGATGCCGGGAACGCCCGGCACATTGTCCGTGCTGTCACCCGCGAGCGCCTGAACCTCGACGACTTTTTCCGGCGGCACGCCGAATTTCTCGATCACCTGTTCGCGCGCGATCGTCTTCAGCTTCATCGTGTCGAGCATGTCGACGCGATCGTTCACGAGCTGCATCAGATCCTTGTCGGAGGAAACGATGGTGACGCGCGCGCCCGCCTCGGCCGCAAGCCGGGCATAGGTGGCGATGAGGTCGTCCGCCTCGAAGCCCATCTTTTCGATGCAGGGAACGCCGAAAGCACGGGTCGCATCGCGCACCAGCGCGAATTGCGGACGCAGATCCTCCGGCGGCTCGACGCGGTTCGCCTTGTATTCGGGATAGATGTCGTTGCGGAAAGTCCTGGAGGAAGCATCGAAGATGACGGCGAGATGGGTCGGCTCGAACTCGTCCTTCGTATCCTCGATAAGCTTGTAGAGCATGTTGCAGAAGCCGGCGACGGCGCCGACGGGCATCCCGTCGGACTTGCGCGTCAGGGGCGGCAGCGCGTGATAGGCGCGGAAAATGTAGCCGGAACCGTCGACCAGAAAGAGATGGTCGCCCTTGCCGACGGGCCGCGCGGGTGTTTCGTTTTTCCCGGCCTTCGCCACGGGTTTTGCCGCCGATTCCTTCTTTTGCGCCTTGCCGCTTGCCACGCGCCTCGCCTTTCTTATCTATGGGGGGTCTTCTATATTGCCTTCCCGCGCGCCTCGCGGGCCGCCACTATAGCGCGTCCCGCGCCCGAGTAAGAACCCTCCCCGCGCCCCGACGATTTCTCGCGCCCAAACGAAAAGAGCCTGCCCATGGCCCATACGCTGTCCGACGACGAAAACGTCTATGTTTCCCGTGTACCCGGCGAACCGGCACCCGGCAGCGCGCAAGCCTGCGCCATCGAAGCGCGGGGCTTGCGAAAGGTCTACAAGGCGAGCGGCAACCAGCCGGCCAAAGAGGCGCTGAAGGGGATCGATCTTGCCATTCCGCGCGGCTCGATCTTTGCGCTGCTCGGTCCCAACGGCGCGGGCAAATCGACCTTCATCAACATTCTCGCGGGCCTGGTGCTGAAGACGTCCGGGTCCGCCTCGATCTGGGGTTTCGACATCGACGTCAATCCGCGCCAGGCGCGCGCCTCGATCGGCGTGGTGCCGCAGGAACTCAACATCGATCCGTTCTTCACGCCCGCGGAAGTGATGGAAATGCAGGCCGGGCTCTACGGCGTGCCGAAGCGCGAGCGGCGCACCATGGAAATCCTGAAAGCCATGGGGCTCGACGACAAGGCGGATGCCTATGCCCGCACACTTTCAGGGGGTATGCGGCGGCGGCTCCTCGTCGCCAAGGCCATGGTTCACAATCCGCCGGTGCTCATTCTCGATGAACCGACGGCAGGCGTCGACATCGAACTCAGGCGCCAGCTCTGGGACTATGTGAAGGGGCTTCACGCGCGGGGCACGACCATTGTGCTGACGACGCATTATCTCGAGGAAGCCGAAGCGCTGTGCGACACGATCGCCATCATCGACAAGGGTCAGGTCGTCTGCTGCGAGCCGAAGGAGCAGCTTCTCGCGCGCATCAGCGACAAACGGCTGATCGTGCGGCCCGCCGCGCCCGCAACGATGCTGCCCGCGGCGCTTGCCGGCATGAAGGCGGAAATCCGGCCCGATGGGGCCATTTCCGTTCAGTACAATCCGGCGGAAACGAGCGCCATGGCGATTCTCGGCGCGCTTGGCGCGGAAGGCATGGAAATCCGCGACATCTCGACGGAAGAATCCGACCTCGAGGATGTGTTCATGCAGCTTACGTCGCACTGATTTTCGTTTGCTTTCCCGGACGGCGAACCGAGTTCAGGCCGAGGCACGCTTTATCAGTTCGCCCATCACCATGTCGACCGAGCCACTGCCCGTGGTGAGCGGCAACAGCACCGCCTCGACCGCCGTCAGGGGCTGAGCCCTGGCGAAGACGGCAGCGCCATAAAGGCGGAGCGGGCGGCGCAACTGGCAGACGATGCCGAAGACCTTCGCGAGCGCCGCCGCCGATTTCGCCGGCATTTCACCTTCGAGCGCACGGCCTGTGAAATCGCGCGCAAAGAGATCGTTGAGCGCGGTGCCCATCAGCCGCACGCGGAAATCGGCGAGGGCTAGGGCCGGCGGCAGCGCATCGACCAGAAAGACCGAAGGCAGATGATTGACGATGTCCGCAGGGCTCACATCGGCGCGCGCGGGAAACGGCCTTCCGGCGCGCTTGCCCTGCCAATAGGCAAACATCTCACGCAGGCGCGCGTCCTGAAAGGCGAGCAGCGGGTCGATGTAAACGTCGAAGGGCGCAAGCCGCAACGGCTCAGACATGGAACGCAAAACTCTCGGGTCTGGCCCTCAGGGGGCGCGCGGTTTTCCGGGGGCTCATTCCGTATAGGCCAAATCGGGACAGAGGCCAAGCGGCGCCCGGAGCCCGCCCCTGCCCATTGTTTGCGGCCGCGAATTGTTCTACCTTGCGGCCCGTTCGGCAGGCCGCCTTCCCTGTGGCTTGCCCCCTGGCACCCGTAGCTCAGCTAGATAGAGCGCTGCCCTCCGAATCCTCCGGATACGAATTTTATTCGAAATATCAATCCCTTAGGTAGGCTGCATCCGTTGTGACTCTCGTGTCACCGGGCGTGTCGAAATATCTATTAAAGGCACAAAGAGCGCGCCCCCAGGGAACTTCCCTGCGAGACCAAAACGGGCACCATCCCATACAACAAAAACGTCATTCTCTGTGGCGATAGTCGTTCCGCTGTCTGTGGCATAGCGCTTGATTCGGCCCGTTTCAAAGGCCTCGATATCGATGTATGGAACAAATCCGTCTTGTGGGCATTCGGTGAACTTCTTCGGAACCTTCCCCTTTTGGCTCTCGACGACTGTGCCAAGAGTGGTCAATTCCCAGCCGGCCGGCAAATCCTCGCTCATCACGCTACCAAAGCTTCCTGCAGTTCATTCAGCATGTCGCCGAGTTTCGTTCCAAAGAGCGCACGCGCCTGAAGGAGGCCACCCTTGTCTGCGAGGTTCGGGATTTCCTGAAAGTCGCGCGGCGCGATCTCGGCATTGGCTGCTATAAAGGAGGCGATGAGGCGAAGCCAGTCTTCCTGTTCCGGCGTATATTCGCGTCCCGCACGCTTCTCGCGGCCGAGCCAGAGATTGAAGCGGCGCTCGACGGCGGCGCCGAAGGGCTCCAGCACATCGGTTTGCCCCAGCGCGAAGCGAACGAGGCTCACCACTTCCGTCAATTGGTCATCGACCGGGGCGCCGCGCACCTTGGCCGCGTCGAGGCGCTTGTAGACCTGCCAGACATTGGCTGTCGTGAGATAAAGCGGCGGGTCCGTGAGACGGCCGACCAGCTCGCGGATGGCCGCATAGGTGAGGCGCTGGCGGCCGAGCGGCTGATTGTAGAGAATTTGCAGGGCGGTCAGTTCGTCTCGGTTGTCGTCGATGAACTGGCGGAAGTTCGTTACCGTCTTTCCGGCGATCTTCTCGTCGAAGGTCGCGCCGACAAGCTCGTCTGCCGTGACCTCGTCGATCACGATGTCCGTTTTCTGCTTGATATCGGCGAGGAGCTTGCGCGTTTCCGGTTTGTCGAAAGCGCGCGCCGCCCTGTCGCACATTTCGCCGATGACCGATTTTTCCTGCTCCGGCGTTGCCGTGGACCCATGGCGCGCGTCGATCTCGGCTTTCTGCCTGACGGGGTCGATGGCATCCAGAAGATCGTTAGCGAGGTCGCGCGGCGACTTGCCGCCGGTGGAGGCGACGATGCGGGCGCGGTCTTCTTCCGTGAGCTTGCGATCCAGCATGGCGAGACGCGCGGCGAGCGAAGAGAGCGCATCCTCGTCGCGGCGGCCCATGGCCACCTGTTCCAGCAGCGCCTCGAAGCTGACGCCGTGCTTGCGCTCCAGCGGCTGGGAGGCATTCTTCTTGCTCTCGGAGACGCCCACCGCATCGATCAGCACGAAGCGCGTCTTGGTCTTCGCGTCGGGCGTGACGGCACGCAGGTCCGCGTCCGGGATGGTGCGGACGCCGCGCCCCTTCATCTGTTCGTAATAGCCTTCCGACTTCACGTCGCGCATGAAGATCAGGACTTCGACCGGCTTGATGTCCGTTCCTGTCGCGATCATGTCGACCGTGACGGCGACGCGCGGAAAGGGGTCGACGCGGAAGGACTTGATGAGCGTCTTCGGGTCTTCGCCGGTGTTGCGATAGGTGATCTTCTTCGCGAAGTCATTGCCTTCGCCGAAGACCTCGCGGACGGCAGTCACGATCTCTTCTGCGTGGCTGTCGTCCTTGGCGAAGATCAGCGTTTTCGGGAGCCATTCTCCGGTGCGGTCCGGGAAGAGCTCGGTGAAGACGCGATCCCTGTAGGTCTGCAACACCGTCCTGATCTGGTTCGGATTGACGACAGAGCGATCAAGCTCCTTCGCCGCATATTCGAGGTCCGCGTCCAGCGTCTCATAGCGCACCTGGCGCGTGCGCTTGTCGCGGACGGGCACCTGAAAGCCGGTTTCGCCCGCCTCGACCTTGCCGCCCTGCTCCGTGACGCGGGTGCGGATACGATAGATTTCGTAGCCGACATTGACGCCGTCCGCGACGGAGCGCTCATAGGGATATTCGGCGACGAGGTTTCGATTGAAGAAGCCGAGCGTGTATTTCGACGGTGTTGCCGTGAGGCCAATGATCGAGGCGTCGAAATACTCCAGCACCTGACGCCACAGGCCGTAGATCGAGCGGTGGCACTCATCCGTTACAATGAAGTCGAAGGTTTCAATCGGGATGTCCGGATTGTAGGCGAGCGGCGGGATGCC
>JACIYQ010000303.1 GCA_014359855.1 Parvibaculum sp. | reverse complement strand
TCGCGAGCACGAAGATCGCAAGCCGGAAAACAAAGGGATCGATAGCGGCCGCTTCCATCAGTTGCCTCCTTCGCGGAACGACGGATGCACCACCTGACCGTCTTTCGTCAGGCAGGTGCCCGTGATGATTTCGTCTTCCCAGTCGATCGCAAGGGCTTTCGTTTCCTTGTCGATCAGGGGCGTGATGAAGTTCAGGAGGTTCTTCGCATAGAGCGCGGACGCATCGACCGAGAGCTGGGCGGCGACATTGACGTCGCCCATCAGCAGGACACCGTGCTTCTGCACGCGCTTGCCGGCCTCGGAGAGCGGGCAGTTGCCGCCGCGCTCCACCGCGAGATCGACGAGGACCGATCCCGGCTTCATGGTCTTCACCATTTCCTCGCTCACGAGTTCCGGTGCCGGACGGCCCGGAATGAGCGCGGTGGTGATGACGATGTCCTGCTTCTTGATGTGCTCGGCGACGAGCGCGGCCTGGGCGCGCTTGTACTCATCCGACATCTCTTTCGCGTAGCCGCCGGCGGCGTCGCCGCTCTCTTCCGATTCGACCATCACGAACGTACCGCCAAGGCTTTCGACCTGCTCCTTGGTGGCGGAGCGAACGTCCGTCGCGGAAACGATGGCGCCGAGGCGCTTGGCCGTCGCAATCGCCTGGAGCCCCGCAACGCCGACACCCATGACGAACACGCGGGCAGGCGCGATGGTGCCCGCCGCCGTCATCATCATCGGCATGGCGCGGGTGAAGGCGGCGGCCGCATTGATGACCGCCTTGTAGCCCGCGAGGTTGGACTGCGAGGAGAGCACGTCCATGGACTGCGCGCGGGAGATGCGCGGCATGAATTCCATGGCGAAGGCATTGACGCCCGCAGCGGCGTATTTCTGCAGACGCGGCTTGTCGTCCCAGGGATTGAGGATCGCGGCGAGCATGACGCCGCGCTTCATCATGCCGATCTCCTCGTCGGAAGGCGCACGCACCTTGAAGACGATGTCGGCATCCTTGAGCGCGCCGGCGGCACTCTGCGCAATGGCCGCGCCGGCCTCCGCATAGACCTGGTCGGCGATGGAGGCATGCGCCCCCGCCCCCGACTCGACAATGACCTCAAGGCCGAGAGCGGTCAGCTTCTTCACCGTTTCCGGCGAGGCCGCCACACGGGTTTCGCCGTCGAGCCGTTCTTTGGGGATCGCAAGTTTCATGGAACGTCGCCTGTTCTCCGGGCGCCCGCGAGCACCGCGGCCACCAAATGAGAATAAGAATTATTCTAATATTCTGCGTTAGCGGCTGATTCAAGTAGAAACCTGCCGCAAACGATACGAAGCGCGCGAGACGCCTTACAGAAGGAAGAACGCCATCAGGATGAGGGCGAGCACGAGAAGGCCCGAGCCCCACTTCGTTCCCGAGATGAAGCTGTCATAGGTCGTGAGATGCTCCCTGGAGTCCATCTCTTCGCCCCAGCCTTCCTGAAATCCAGCCATGTTACCTCGCCCGCTTTTGTGCCGCTCGTTAAGCTCGATTTGAGCGAGCCGGACTATAGCAAACGAACCGCCTGCGGCAAGCGCCGAGGCCCCGGCCTTCGGCTAAATACCTACAGCCGCTGTGCAATTCCGTTCAACGGCGGCGTCATACATCGTCAGTTCTCGAACGGAGACGGGATCGGCCCGGCGGCGATCTTTCGCGACGGCGCGGAGTGATCCCAATCGGCGAGAAGCGCGCGCAGTGCCGCCACGAAGGCAAGCGGCTGATCGAGCATGACGTGATGGCGCGCCTGCGGGATCTCGATGACGGGCGCGGCCCGCCCCAGCAGGTTGAACATGTATTCGCCGATCTCCGAAGGCAGGAGCACGGAGAACTCGCCCCGCATGATGGCGATGCGGCAGCGCGTGGCGGCAAGACGCGCACCCATGTCGCCGATGTTGAAGCGCTGCCAGATGGCCGGGTCGAATTTCCACGTCCAGCCCTCGCCGCCCTCGGGGTTCGGCACCTGCTTCAGCGAGTGCCGCGCGATGTAGTCGGTGATGTAGCGATTCTCGCAAGGCTGCGGCGGTGCGAGACGGAAGCGCCCCATCGCCGCTTCGAGCGTCGGATAGATGCGATGCGGACGGAACTCGCGATTGGGCGGCCCGCCCGGCCTGTCGGGCGGATTGACCGGGCTGTCCACGATGACCGTGCCGGCAAGGCGCTCGCCGTAGAGTGCACCTGTAAGGATGGTGATGAAGCCGCCGAAGGAATGGCCGACGATGATCGGCGGCTCCTCGCAATCGAAGAAGCCTGCATCCTCGCAAACCGCGATCTGCTCCTCGGCGAAGGTCTCGATCGTGTAGCGCTCGCGCCAGCCGCTATCGCCCATGCCGGTGACGTCGATCGCGGCAACTGAATATTCGCGCGCGAGAAAAGGCGCGACGAAGGACCACCAGCGCGCATGGGCGCCATTGCCGTGAACAAGGAGAAGACCGGGCCTGGAGGGATCGCCCCAGCGCAGATAGTGAACTTTCGTTCCCTCGACTTCGACGAAACGGCTTTCGGGTTCGACGGCAACGGCGCGCGAAAACCAGCCGGGGGGCGAGATGACGGCGGGGCCTTCCTCGTCGCCGGGCGCGAGCGGAAAATCGCTCATTTGGACGGCCTCTCGCCCAGCGCCTTGAAGACGCCGGTGCCCGACATGATGGTGCGCTCGCCGCACCAGATGCGTCCCTTCACGGTGAAGAAGTCGTCTTCCGAGCCGACGACCTCGCCCGTGCCCTCGACCCATTCGCCGATCTTCGCGCCGGACAGGAAGTCCGTCATCAGCCGCACCGTCACCCAGTAGCGGTGCACCGACATGGTGATCGCATGACCGAAGGCCATGTCGGCGAACGCCATCAGCATGCCGCCATGGCAATTGCCCATGCCGTTCGTGTGATGCTCCTGCACGAGAAAGGCGCGCGTGTAGCGTCCGTCTCCATCGATGCGCTCGTAGAGCGGGCCGATCTGGCGGCCGAACCCCTGGAACCAGTTCAGCGTCTGGTAGCCTTCGGGCAGCGCGATCGTGTTTTCGTCGAGAAGATCGTCGGTCATGCGCGAGCCTCGAGCAGGCGGGGAAAGAATGAACCGCTCACGCAGCGAGCGGGACGCCCGCCTTCTTTAGCGCGGCCTTCTGGCGTTTGTCGAGTTCGGCGGCGTCGAAGGCCTCGATGGTCTCATTAAAGAGCGTATGAAAATTGAGTTCCGCACCGAGATGGAGGAAGACGGAACCAAGGCCGATCGCGGCGCGGTCCATGAAAACGAACTCGCGCGGAGGCGTCACGGGACCAAGCTCGCGCAGGCGTTTGTGCACACCGAAAGCTTCCTTGCGGCCATATTCGCCGGGGCCGATCCCGTCCGCGACGGAGCGCACGCGATTGTCGAGAAGCGGCGCATAGATGAACCGCGCCCAGACATTCAGCACGTCGATCAGTTCGGCAGAGAGATTGCGGAAGCCCCAATTCTCATATGCCGCCGCGGCGCGGTCACGGTCGTCCGCCTCCAGCGCGCGGTAAAGTTCCACCACGCCTGCGACGAAAGCCGGAGGGAAGATGCGGATGCAGCCATAATCGAGCAGGTTGATTCCGAAGTCGCTTCGCACCGAGTAATTACCGAGATGCGGATCGCCGTGAATGACGCCGTAGCGGCTGAAGGGCATCCACCAGGCCGCAAACATCGCCTCCGCGATCCGGTTGCGTTCCTCGAGCGAATGATCACGGAAGGAAAGCAACGGCTCGCCATCGAGCCAGCTCATCGTGAGGAGCCGCTTCGTCGTGAGCTCTTCCACGACGCGCGGCACGGCAATGCGCGGGTCGTCCGAGAAGATGTCCGCATAGAGCCGCATATGCCCCGCCTCGCGCAGATAATCGAGCTCCTCGCGCAGGCGCTCGCCGATCTCCGTATAGATTTCACGCGTATCGATCGCGGGGTCCATGCGCCGGTGGATCGAGAAGACGACCCCAAGCTGATTGAGGTCCGCATCGACGGCCGACTGCATGTCGGGATATTGCAGCTTCACCGCGAGGGGCACGCCGTCGAGCGACGTCGCCCGGTGAACCTGCCCGAGCGAGGCGGCGGCAGCGGCGTCGCGCTCGAAGGTGGCGAACCGGCTCTCCCAGCCCGCACCGAGTTCCGCCTTCATCCGCCGCTTCACGAAGGGCCAGCCCATGGGCGGCGCGGCGGATTGAAGTTGCGACAGCTCCGCGGCGAAATCCGCGGGCACCGCTTCCGGAATGGTCGCGATCATCTGCGCGACCTTCATGATCGGCCCTTTGAGCCCGCCAAGCGCGGCCTTGAGTTCGCGCGCCATGCGCCCATCGGCCTGATCGAGACCGAGGAGCCGCGCGCCCGCCACCCGCGCGGCAATGCCGCCAACGCCGGCACCGACTTGCGCGTAGCGCTGGAAACGGCGGCCGATGCGGTTCGCTTCCCTGTCGCGCTCGCTCTTTTCCGGCGGAGACGGCGCGTCGTCGCTCATTCCATATCCTCAAGTTCGTCTATGAACCCGCGGATCATGGAAAGGCCCTTGTCCCAGAAGGATGGATCGCTTGCATCGAGACCGAAAGGCGCGAGCAGCTCCTTGTGCCGCAGCGTGCCGCCCGCCGAGAGCATCTCGAAGTAGCGTTCGGCGAAACCTTCCTGCGCGTTCTCGTAAACCGCATAGAGCGAGTTCACGAGGCAATCGCCGAAGGCATAGGCGTAGACATAGAAGGGTGCATGAATGAAGTGCGAGATGTAGCACCAGTAGGTCTCGTAACCTTCGCCCAGATGGATCGCCGGGCCGAGGCTTTCGCCCTGCACATCGAGCCAGATGCACCCGATATCGTCCGAGGTGAGTTCACCTTCGCGCCGCGCGGTGTGGATGCGGCGCTCGAAAGTATAGAAAGCCGTTTGCCGGACGACCGTGTTCAGCATGTCCTCTACCTTGGAGGCGAGCATCGCCTTGCGCCGCGCCTTGTCCGGCGCATTGGCGAGGAGCTTGCGGAAGGTGAGCATCTCGCCGAACACGCTCGCCGTCTCCGCGAGCGTGAGCGGCGTATCCGCCATGAGCGGGCCCTGCTTTGCCGCAAGCACCTGATGAACGCCGTGCCCGAGCTCATGCGCAAGCGTCATCACGTCCCGCGTCTTGCCCTGATAGTTCACGAGAACATAAGGATGCGCACTTGGCACCGTCGGATGCGCGAAAGCACCGCTCGCCTTGCCCGGATGCGCCGGCGCGTCGATCCAGCCGCTCTCGAAGAACCTGCTCGCAATCTCCGCCATTTCGGGCGCGAAGCCGCGATAGGCGTCAAGCACCGTATCGCGCGCCCGGTCCCACGAAATGAGAGCATCGTCCGACTGCGGAAGAGGCGCGTTGCGATCCCAGTATTCGAGATGATCAAGCCCGAGCCATTTCGCCTTCATCGCATAATATCGATGCGAAAGATCGGGATAAGAGCGCTGCACAGCGCTGGCGAGCGCGGCAACAACTTCCGGCTCAACTCGATTTGCGATGTGGCGCGACTGGGCGATGTCCTCGAAGCCGCGCATCCGGTCTTCGATTTCCTTGTCTTTCGCCAGCGTATTGGTAACGAGTGTGAAGAGAGGCAGGTTCGCCCGGAAGGTCTTCGCGAGCGCGTGGGCCGCCTCCTCGCGCTTTGCCGGATCCTTTTCGGAGAGCCTGTGCAGCGCCGCTTCGAGCGCGAGCGGCTTGCCGCCGACATCGAAGGTGAGCCGCGCCATCGTTTCGTCGAACAGACGGTTCCATGCCGCATGTCCCGTCACACTTTTCTCGTGGAGAAGCGTCTCGATTTCGTCGGAGAGCTGGTAAGGCCGCATCGCACGCAGGTCGCGCAGCCAGGGTCCGTAATGCGCGAGGGCGGGATCCTTCATCGCCGCATCGAGCGCGGCATCTTCGACCCGGTTCAATTCCAGCGTGAAGAAGAGGAGATCGGTCGAGATCGCCGTTACGCGCTCCTGAATGTCGCCATAGAATTTGGCATGCGCGGGATTCGTATTGTCCTGCGCGTAGAGAAGGCCCGCGTAGGAAATGAGACGGCCAAGCCTGTCCTCGATTTCCTCGTAGGCCGCGATCGCACGCGCGAGTTCTGCGCCGCCGCCGACAGTGCCCGCCAGGACGGCAACCTGTCCCTTGTACCGTTTGTTGAAATCCGCCGCCGCGCTGGCCGCGAGCGCGATGTCGGCCTTCACCTCCGGGGCGCCGGGCGCGGAATAGAGATCCGCCAGATCCCAGACCGGAAGCGCGCCGAACTCGGTCTCCTCTGAGACACGCAACGCAGCATCGTCGGGATGAAAACTGGGATAGATACGCGGCATCGCTCAACTCCGTTCGGCAGGAAGGCCTCGAACCTATATTGAGCGGAG
>JACIYQ010000302.1 GCA_014359855.1 Parvibaculum sp. | reverse complement strand
TTGCGCGTGACGAAGGTCTCGCCGCGTGTCGGTCCTTCATGATTGAAGAGGATGCCGTTCGAGGCGTGCATCTTGTATGCCTCGCGATAGTTCACCGTCATCCAGTAGGCATAGAGCTTCGCCACGGCATAGGGACTGCGCGGTCGGAAGGGCGTCGTTTCGCGCTGAGGCACCTCGGCGACCTTGCCGAAGAGTTCGGAGGTCGACGCCTGGTAGAAGCGTACGTCCGATTCCATCCCGAGGATGCGTATCGCTTCCAGAAGCCTCAATACCCCGAGCGCATCGGCGCTCGCGGTATATTCGGGTGTTTCGAAACTCACCTGAACGTGGCTCTGCGCCGCCAGATTGTATATCTCCGTCGGCTTCGTTTCCTGGACGAGGCGAATGACGTTGGTCGCATCGGACACATCGCCATAATGGAGAAAGAAGTTTTCTCCCGCGCTTTCATGCGGATCGCTATAGAGGTGATCCACTCGCCGCGTGTTGATCGAGGAGGAACGGCGCTTGACGCCATGCACCACGTAACCTTTTCCGAGCAGAAATTCTGCAAGATAGGCGCCGTCTTGTCCCGTGACGCCGGTGATGAGTGCAACTTTCCTCTGCATGGAACTACTCCTGTTCGGATCGACCACTATGGTTTGCAGGGCGCAGTGGAGGAAAGCTGCCTCCGTTATTCCGGGAGATCGCGCTAACACGAGTTGGAGCGGATCGCGCGCCCTTGCGTTCTCCCAGTCAACACGCAAGCACATCTTGAGGACGAGTGATCAAAGCGTGGCCAGCGAAGCGGTATGCTCCATGTACCGGTGGAGGGATCGCAAACCAAGATGCGGGAACTTGGCCTCGCGCATGCTTCGCCGCGCACCTTATGGAAAGCGAAAGACAGCCAGACCCGACTTCCGGTGGCGGCTTTGCGCTGGTCTCGCGCCCGCGTGAACTTTCGATTCACGACCAGTCACGAAGAAACCACAGAAAATAGATCGTTTCCGGCAGCACCGTTCGGCAAGACTAGCGTTGGATGTAACGCGCAGTGTTTCCAGCCTGCCGCGAGCGAAATCGGGCAAGACATGACAAATTCAGGCGAGCACGAACGGGAGAGCGAACGAAGCCGAAAGGCTTCGCAGAGCGGCGCGGCGAAAGGCGGCGAGGCAGCGCCGGCCGACGTCCCCTGGCAAGACGAGGACTTCGCACGCATCAGCCGGATCGACGCAAAACAGAAATCGAAACGCCGCAAGCGCAAGGTTGCGCCCGAAACCAAGTCCGCATGCGCCAAGCCCACAAAAGCGGAGCCTGCAACCACCGCGCCACTCCCGGCCTCGAAAGCCGCAACGCCGGCGGAGGCGCCGAGACCGCCTCTCCATCGGACGCAAGTTCCCCGCCCTGCCGACGGTCCCGCGCTTACGGCATCTGACGCCTCCGCGTCGGCTGAGACAGCAGCCAGGCGGGGCCGCAATCCGGAGCGTCGTCTCGATCCGCCGCCCTTCCCCTTGCCCCCGGATAAGGAGAGGAAGGAGGAGAAGAAGTCTGCTGCCCCTGCTGCGCCTGTCCGTCCCGCCGCGGCATCACCGACGCCGGTGGATAAGAGCTTCACCGGGCCGCGCCTGGATCCATCGAATCGTCGCCCGTCACAGGCACCTGTCACCGAGATTCGCAACATCCGCCATGGCGCCGGGTCCTCCCGCGTTCCCGCAGGCCTCTTGCTGTTTGCAGCCGTCGGGGTTGGCGCCGCTCTGGTTTCCCAAATAACGGCCGACTTGCCCTCCAAAGTACCCAACCTTGTTTCCTCGACCGAACCATCGCCGGCCCGGCAACCGCTGGACCAGGCATTCACAGATGCGACCGCCACGCCGCGCGCCGCACAGCCGCAGCAGGAGCAGGAGCACGAGGTAGCATCTCTGCCACCGCCGCCAGCCGCCAGCGGCAAGGCGGGAAAATCGGTCCCGCCCGCAGCCAACGTCCCGCCGAACGACTCTGACGGCGAAGCGGCGGAAAACCCGCCGCCGGAAGAGGAACCCGGGACGAGAGAGGCGGAACCCGAGAACAAGGAACAGCAACGCGCCGTCTCGCAGCCACCGACCGCATCGGGCGAGGCTGCGCCGCAACAACCGGCGGAGCGCTCACCGGCGCCGCACGCACTCGCATCGGCAGAGGCCACGCTCGAACCGCCCGAAGCGGCAACGGCACCCTCACCTGCTGGAAGCGAAATCGTGGCGGAAGTGCAAACGCGCCTTTCTACCCTGGGCTACGCGCCGGGTCCTGCCGACGGTGCCTTGCGCGAGCAGACACGCGACGCCATACGCGCATTCCAGACCGATGCCGGGCTCCCCTCGACCGGAGAGATCGACAGCAGCCTTGTGGCGCGCTTGCGGCGGACCGAACAGGTACATTGGCGATTCAGCGGATAGGTGCACCGGGTGCCGCATTGTCCTCCTTTCTGCCACAGTAGAAACGCAAATCACTCTGTAGACGGATCATATGGACAATAATGCGGATACTTTTCTCAACATAAACAATTCGTGTGACCAAGGTTGCGAGTTAATGGCGGAGAGTCTGGAATAAATCCGGCATAGGATTGGTCTTTAACAGCACGAAACGGGGAGGACGCGGAAATAAGCCGAGACGAGGTCGCTTATGTCGAGACTGGTAACAGCGTACGATCATCAGATACCCGAACATCACTTTCGCGTTCCCGATCCATCGCCCACCGTCAGACTTCGGCCATCCACGCGGTCGCTCGTCATGACGCTGAGGCTGCTGAGAAGGAAGCTTCGCCGATCTGCTTCCTCTCTCGGACGCTCGATGTGGTCTGGAAGATGGCGGATCGGGTCCGGGTTCCATGCAGGCGCCGCCTCGGTCACCGGATCCGGCTTTTCATACAGCGCGTATGGAGATCTCAGTACGGAAGAGGATTACGACTTCACGACCTCGGTCGAGGATCAGTCCCGCTCCGCGCCGAAGGCCCTTGTCGCGCTCGTCAATCCGAAGGGCGCCTCGCTCGACCTCATCACGCGTGCCACATCGACACAGGAAATGGACTTCCTTGAGTTCCAGAATCTGGACGAATTTGTTCGCTTCCTCAGGCAGGGAAATTCCTGCGACCTCGTCCTGCTCGACTGTGATTCAATTCGAGCGGGAGCCACAGGGCTCAAGGAAGATGTACCGACAGCTATTTCGCATGCGGGCGTTGTCGCCACGGCGAGTTCGCAAGAGGTCAATTCGATGAAGACCTCGATGCCCATGGCTTTGCCGGACACGGGCTCGGAGGCCGCGGAAGACAGTGCCGGCAGACCGGAACCCCGGATCGCTCAACTCGGCTCACTCGTCCTCGACTTCCGAACGAGCAGCGCGACATGGAAGGGGCATCGTCTCGACCTGACCGTCACGCAGTTCAACATCGTTCACCTTCTCGCCCGACGCGCCGGCGAAAATCTCACCTATCGCCAGGTCTATGACGTCGTGCACAAGCCCGGTTTTCATGCCGGAGACGGCGAGGACGGCTACCAGACGAATGTCCGCTCTCTCATCAAGCGCGTGCGACAACAGTTCAAGGCGGTGGACGAGAGCTTCGCGGAAATCGAAAACCATCGCGGAGTCGGATACCGCTGGCGCCATTCGGGCGCGCTCGAAGAGCCGGTCGCCTCGGAAGATTTGGGAGACATTTCGTTCGGCGCTAACGCCACGGACCGTGCCGCTTCCCGCTGGACGAAGCTCGCCAATGCCATGAGCCGGCTCCGTCCTGCGCAAGCAACCGCTCCCATCGTCGCGGATCAAGCGGCGCCGAGCCTCGATTCCTCCGATAGCTGCTGAGGAACCGGGTCGGCTTCACCGTCGCTTCCGACCGCCGCTCTCACCGTGAGGAGCGTCTCACGATGTCCTCGCGCGCGGGCAACTTCCACGGGAGCGTGTCATCTGCACATCTCCAGGACGCGAAAGATGCCGGATGCCCTTTCTCAGAAAGATTGCAAGCCTTGAGCCGGTCAGCCGGCTCCGATACCGCTTTGAAGTCTTGTGCCGCATGGAGGGCGTGCATGAACGGGAATGCCCCTTGTGCGGCCATCGAGGCATGTTTCGCGCGCACGGCCTGCCGCCGCGCTTCGACGCCTGTTGCCCGGCCTGCGGATCGCTTGAGCGTCATCGGCTCCTCGGCTGCTATCTGCTCGGCCAGGCGGATAGCCTGCTCGCAGGGCGGCGGGTGCTTCACTTCGCGCCGGAGCCCTGTATCGCCCGGACGCTCCGAAATGCTCCTCTCGCCGCCTATGTGACCGCCGATCTTCATGAACCCGCTGTCGACGAACGGCTCAACATCGAGAAGATCGACAAGCCGCCGAATTCCTTCGACCTTGTCCTTTGCAGCCACGTTCTCGAACATGTGGACGACCGGCAGGCCTTGTCGGAAGTCCACCGGATTCTTTCGCCAGGCGGGACCGCCATCCTGATGGTTCCCATCGTCGAGGCATGGACGCGCACATATGAAGATGAAGGAATCCGTACCCATCGCGAACGGGAACTGCATTTCAACCAGCGCGATCACCTTCGCTTCTACGGTCGCGACTTCCGCATCCGGGTCAAGGAGACAGGCTTCGAAGCGCTTTCCGAGTTCACGGCCTATGGAGATTTGGCGGCACGTTACGGACTGACGCGCGGCGAAACCGTATTCACCGCACGCAAGCCAGGCAGTCCTCCCTCCGCCTAGGAGGCTTTCGCCAAGCGACGAAACCAGAACGAGCCCGGCTCCCCGCCCTCTTCGGCGAGGACCGGACAGGCTTTCGCGGTTTCCTCCGGATGCCGGTGCCAGAGCCAGTTGGCGGCGCAGATCACCTCGAATTCCCCGTTGAAGCTCAGGAAGGCCTCGAGCAGATACTGCTCGTCCCACATACGCCTCTCGTTTACGACCCAGCTTTCGAGATAGTCGCGCGGGGTGAAGATGTCATGCACATGTACGACGACCCCCGGCTTCAACCGTCCGAGAAGACTGAGATATTCGTGAACGACATCGCCCTGCGGCCGAATGACGTGCGAAGAATCGATGAAGAGAATATCGCCGGCGTCGAGCTTGTCGAAAAATGCCGGATCGAGATCCTCGACCCTCGCCCGCACAACCCTCACTGGAATGTCTTCGAGCCAGCCATGCTCATATGGCTCGACGCAGACATGCTCGCAAACAGGAGCCCCATCCCCTTCGTTTCGCACCAACGCCTCCCGCGCCATCAGCGTCGAATGACCGCTGCCGATCTCATAGAGCCTGCGCGGCCTGAAGTGGCGGATCATGCAGTAGAGGAGTTCGGCATCTCCGGCTTTGAAAGAGTCGTTCCGGTACCCGTAACGTCTCTCGCCAGCCACCCTGCGTGGTATGGCGCGCAGCTCCGCACCATACCGGAACTGTTCCAGAAGCCGGAGCTGGCCGTCGGCGTTCAGGTCGAGCCCCGGTAGCTGCCGTTCTTCCGCAAGGCTGTGCCTGAGGTCGCGCGGATAGAGGATCGGCTCATAGTAGTGATGCCGCACGACTGCGACGTTGAACCTGTCCAGGATCGCCCGCGACCGCGGGGCCTTGTGTCGCAACCGCGCTAGCGCCGCGGCAACGGGTGCGAACAGAAGAACGAGAGGCACAAGTCCAATATCGGCCGCCCGCGCCACGGCCTCTTTCCACTCGAAGTTCGACGGCCGGGCTGGCCTCCCGTCGAGGCGAGAGGCCGCTTCTGGCCTTGGAACTGTTTCCGTCATGGAGTCCTCCAGTATCCGGACCAGCATGGGTCCAACTCGATGATGCCATGGGGATGGCGAGATTCTGCAGATGAGAAAATTCATCATGCCGAATTTCTTGACCGCTTTTCGTCAGGATCGCGGCGTTTTCATGTGCGGCGTTAGCCTCTCGAACAAAAGGCGGAAACGCTCTCTTTCGTGTAACATGCGCGAAACGAAGGGGAGACCGATGTTCGGACATCAGATCAGACTGTTCCGCCTGGCGGGTTTCGACGTGATGCTCGACCTGAGCTGGGTCTTCATCGCGCTGCTCGTCTCGTGGACGCTTGCGACCGGCTACTTCCCCGGGATCTATCCCGGCCTCGAACCGCTTACCTATTGGTCGATGGGGATCGTGGGCGCGGCCGGGCTCTTCCTCTCGATCATCCTGCACGAACTTTCCCATTCGCTCGTCGCACGGCGCTTCGACATCCCGATCACCGGCATCACGCTTTTCATCTTCGGCGGCGTCGCGCATATGGCCAAGGAGCCGCCGACGGCGCGCTCGGAATTCCTGATGGCGATCGCGGGGCCGATCGCGAGCCTCGTCCTGTCGGGGTTCTTCTATCTCATGGCGTCCGCCGCTCTCGCCGCGGGCCTCGGGGACACCGTTGCGGGCGTGGCCGGTTATCTCGCGCTCATCAACCTGATCGTGGCGGTCTTCAACATGGTGCCCGCCTTCCCGCTCGACGGCGGCCGCGTCTACCGCGCCTGGCTCTGGGGCAAGCTCGGAGACCTGAACGAGGCAACGCGGCGCGCTTCCGCCGCCGGCCAGACCTTCGGCCTCATCCTGATCGCGTTGGGCGTGGTCAGCCTCTTCTCCGGCAACGTCATCGGCGGTCTGTGGTGGGGCCTGATCGGCCTCTTCCTGCACACGGCGTCGCGCGCCTCCTACGCGCAATTGCAGGCACATGTCCTGCTTGAGTCAGAGCCCGTCTCGCGCTTCATGACGAAGAACCCGGTGACCGCGCCTGCGGACATCTCGCTGCGCGAACTCGTCGACGGCTACATCTATGCCTCCTTCCACGAGACCTTTCCGGTGATGGAAGGCGAGCACCTTGTGGGCAGCATCGGCGTTTCCGATCTGCGCGGCACGGACAGCGCCGAATGGGAGCGCAAGAAAGTGCGCGACGTCATGCACTCTCTCTCGGACAAGAACACGGTGACGCCTCAGGAAAACGCGGAAGCCGCCCTTCGCCTGATGCGCGAGGGCGGTCATTCGCGGCTCATGGTGGTGGAAGGCGGCAAGCTCCTCGGCATCGTCGCGCTGCGCGACATCATGCGCCTGATGGAGCTGAAGCAGAACCTCGGCTAGGCGGGTACGCCCGTAAAGGCAAACAGAACGCCCGGACCGAGCAGCACCGCATTGTAAGCGCCATGCATGATGGCGGGCGCGCGCAGCGAGCCTGTGGTCCGCGCGAACCCTGCAAGAACGAAACCGACCGCGAAGAGCATGGCCGTCAGCCCGGAACCTTCTCCGCTTTCGAGGCCATGAAGGCGCGCCAGCCGCCAAAAGCCGTAATGTCCTCCGCACCGTCAAGACCGCTCTCCTCGCAGAGGAACCCCTTCACGCTGCGCCCGTTCTGGAGATCGAGCGTGCCGATGCAGAGCGGCTGCGGCACACCCGCCATGAAACCGCCGAAGGCAGCGCGCGGTACGCGCCAGACTTCGAGCTCGATCGCGGCACCGCCTTGCGCGACACGCACGAGCCCCGGCCGGAAGGGCGGTCCGCCGGCCAGCGCATGAAAGCGGTAGCGGGGCGCCGTGCGCGTGCGCTCGACGAACATGGCACCGCGCGAGGTGAGTTCGTGGTTAAGCGGCAGGCCCGACATATGCGCGCCGACGACCGCAAGTTCGATGAAGCCCTCATCCGGCCGCTCGACCGCCACGGGCCCACCGGGCGCAAGCCCCTGCGCCGCCTCGAAGGCGGCAGCGAGCGCCACGAGCTTCGCATCGCAGAAGGCGGGCGCGCAAAACGTCACGCCGAAGGGAAGCCCCGCCGCCCTGCCCTGCGCACGAATGCCTGCGGGAACGGCGATGCCTGCCATGTCGAGCAGGTTCATGAAATTCGTATAGGTGCCGAGGCGGCTGTTGAGCTTCACGGGATCGGCCATCACCTCATCCACGCGGTAGATGGTGGGCGCGGTCGGCACGACGAGCACATCGATATCGGCAAAGAGCGCAAGCGCGCGGCGCTTCAGTGCCTCGAGCCTGTAAAGTGTCTCGAAAGTCTCGACGGCATTGCGGCCTCTACCGCCAAGCACGATGCCACGCACGGTGGGATCGGTTTCGGCCTCGTGCGCCTCGATGAAGCCGCCGACGGCGGCTGTGCGCTCGGCAACGAAAGGCCCCTCGTAGAGAAGTGCCGCTGCCTCCGCGAAAAGAGAAAAGTCGATCCGCCGCGCGCGGCCGCCAAGTTCCTCCAGCCGGTTCGCCGCTTCCTCGAAAAGCCGCGCCGCTTCGTCGTCGCCAAAGAACTGGAGATCGGATGCGCGTGGCACGGCGAAGGTGAAGTCACCGGCGAGCGGCGGCTTCACCTCCGGCATGCGGGCGCGGGAATAGATATCCTGCCCGTCGAAGACCGCCGCCACGTCGAACACAGCCTCCGCATCGACGGCGGTGAGCGCGAAGATCGAAATGCAATCGAGCGACCGGCAGGCGGGCACGACACCGCGCGTCGAAAGGAGACCGCGCGTGGGCTTCAGCCCCACGATATTGTTGAAGGCAGCCGGCACGCGGCCCGAGCCCGCCGTATCGGTTCCGAGCGCGAAGGAAACGATCCCCGCCGCAACGGCGACGGCCGAACCCGACGACGAACCGCCCGAGATGAAATCGCGATTGAAGACGGAGCGCGGGCTTCCGTGGGGCGAGCGCGTGCCGACAAGGCCGGTGGCAAACTGGTCGAGATTGGTCTTGCCGAGCGGGACCGCGCCAGCGTCAATCAGCCGCGCGACGGCGAAGGCGCTTTCCTCCGGCCGGTAGGCGAAAGCGGGACATGCCGCCGTTGTGGGCAGGCCCTCGACATCGATATTGTCCTTCACCGCAAAGGGGACACCGAAAAGCGGCATGCGCGCGCGGGCCTCGCGCGGCAAGGCATCGAGCGCATGGGCGCGCGCGAGAACTGCCTCGTCCTCGAAACGCGAAATCCAGATGGCAGGATCTTCGTTGGCCGCCGCGCGGGCAAGCGCCTCGCGCGCAACATCTTCCGCGCGAACGCCGGAAGCGAAAGCAGCCCGAAGCGAAGCGAGAGAAAAGGAAAGACCCTTCACGATGCAACCTCCATTCCGGGCGCCTCGGCTTCGAGCGGCACCAATGTGATGAGCGCTTGTCCCGCCTGCACCATCCGGCCCTGCGTGCAATGCACCTCGTGAACCCGCGCGGCAACGGGCGCATGCACTTCGATTTCCATCTTCATCGACTCGAGCACGACAAGCATCTGGCCGGCGGCAACCTCATCGCCCGCCGAAACACCGATGGACCAGACATTGCCCGGCACACCGGATTCGACGAGACGTCCGCCTTCCGGCAGCTCCGCCGCCTCCTGCGCCGGCGCATCGGGCTCATCCGCGATCAGGGCAAGCCCCTGCTCTTCCCAGCGCTTGCGTTCCTCCTCGAAGGCGCGGCGCTGCGAGACGCGGAAGGCGGATATCTCTTCCGCATTGTCCTCAAGGAAGGAGAAATAGTCGCTGAGACGGAAGCTTCCTTCCTCGATCTTCACTTCATATTCGCCGTGCAGGAAGGCTTCGCGCGCCTCCAGAAGTTCCCGCGCAGACACGGGGAAGAATTTGAGCCGGTCGAAAAAGCGTAGCAGCCAGGGCTTCTCGAAATTCGCCGTCCGGCGCCAGCTATTCCACATCTGCACCGTGCGGCCGACAAGCTGATAGCCGCCCGGCCCCTCCATGCCATAGACGCAGAGATAGGCACCGCCGATGCCAACCGCGTTTTCCGGCGTCCATGTGCGCGCAGGATTGTACTTCGTGGTGACGAGGCGATGACGCGGATCGAGCGGCGTCGCGACCGGCGCACCGAGATAGACGTCGCCAAGACCGAGCACCATGTAGTCGGCCTCGAACAGAATGCGCCTGACCTCCGCAATATCCTTGAGACCGTTGATGCGGCGGATGAACTCGATGTTGGACGGTACCCAGGGCGCATCGGGCCTGACCAGCGTGCCGTATTTTCGCACCGCTTCGCGCGCCGCCTCATCGTCCCACGACAGGGGCAGGTGAACGATGCGGCTCGGCACTTCTATATCGGCGCTCGGCGGCAGCGCGCGTTCAACCTCTTCCAGCATGGCGAGAAGCTTGCGCGACGGCAGCACATCGGGATCGAAATGGATCTGCAGCGAGCGGATGCCGGGCGTCATCTCGATGATGCCCTCGGGCGCGCGCGTCTGAAGCGCCGTCATCATCGCATGGGCGCGAAACCGCAAGGCGAAATCGAGCACCATGGGGCCGTATTCGACGAGCAGATAATCGTCGCCGGCGCGGCGATAGGTCACTTCCGTTTCAAGGTCGGTGAGCCGCGCAAGAACGGCGTCTTCTTTCCGCCTCTGCTGCGTGAGCGGCGCGACGGGGCGCCTGAGCGAGGAAACCCACGCCTCTTCCGCATGGCGCATGGCGGCCGCTTCCTCTTCCGTCACGCGGTGGAAGCGAACCTTGTCGCCGGACTTGAGCTGACCGATCTTCCAGAGTTCGGATTTCGCGAGCGTCGCCGGACAGACGAAACCGCCAAGGCTCGGCCCGTCCGGACCGAGAATGATCGGCATGTCGCCGGTGAAGTCGATCGCGCCGACGGCATAGGCGTTGTCGTGGATATTCGAGGGATGAAGCCCCGCCTCGCCGCCATCCTTGCGCGCCCATTTCGGCTTCGGCCCGATGAGACGAACGCCGGTGCGCGCGGAATTGTAGTGAACTTCGTAGGCCGTGTTGAAGAGCGTCTCGATATCCTCGTCGAGAAAAAAGTCCGGCGCGCCATGCGGCCCGTAAAGCGTCGCGATCTCCCATTCGCGCGTGAGAGGCGCGCGCGCGGATGGCGGCAACGGTGCTGCAACAGGCTCGCCGACGGCGCCCTCACGGTTGATCCGCAACACGTCGCCGGTCTTGAGCGCGCCCGGCGCATGCCCGCCGAAGCGCCCGAGCGTGAAGGCGGAGCGCGAGCCGAGATAGAGCGGCGCATCGAAACCGTGGCGCACCGCGAGATAGGCCCGCTGGCCAGCGCCCGCCACCTGACCGAGCTCGAGCGTCTGGCCGCGTTTGACGTCGACCGCGCACCAGCAGGGGATGGGATCGCCATCAAGCGTCGCAGGCATCTCGGCGCCCGCCAGCGCGATCGTCGCATCCGTCCGGAAACGCAGCACCGGTCCGTTCAACGTCATTTCGAGCGTCGCGGCATCCGGCCCGTTGCCGCAGAGGCGGTTTGCCAGCCGGTGCGACAGCCCGTCCATCGGCCCCGAAGGCGGCACGCCGACATTCCAATAGCCGACGCGGCCCGGCCAGTCCTGCAGGCTCGACTGCGCGCCCGGCGAGAGCACATCGATGGCCGGGCTCTCATAACCGTAGCCGGCGAGCGTCGAGGTAAGGAGCCTGCCGTCGAGGAATTCCGGCGCGCGCACGAGCGAACGCAGATAGTCGAGATTGGTCTCGATACCGTAGACACGCGATTGATCGAGCGCGGCGGCGAGCTTTGCCGCGGCCTCTTCGCGCGTTTTCCCCCTCACGATCACCTTGGCCAGCATCGGATCGTAGAAAGGCGTCACCTCCGTGCCCGTCGAAATCCATCCATCGACGCGAACGTCCTTCGGGAAAACGACTTCCGTCAGAAGGCCGGACGAAGGCTGGAAGTTGCGGCCGGGATCTTCGGCATAAAGCCGCACCTCGAAGGCCTGCCCCTCGGGCGGACGGGCATATGAGGCAAGGTCGCCCAATTCGCCTGCAGCCTGCTGCACCATCATCTCCACGAGATCGAGTCCCGTCACTTCTTCCGTCACCGGATGCTCGACCTGGAGACGCGTATTCACTTCCAGGAAATAGGACTTCTTCTCCGCCTCGTCATGGATGAACTCGACCGTGCCGGCGGAAGCGTAAGAGACACGCTGTCCAAGCCGCACCGCCGCCTCGTGCAGCGCGCGCCGCTCTCCATCGCCAAGATTGGGCGCGGGCGTTTCCTCGATCACCTTCTGGTTGCGCCGCTGCGCCGAACAATCCCGCTCGCCGAGCGCGATGACCTTGCCGTCACCGTCGCCGAAAATCTGCACCTCGATATGGCGCGCCTGGGCGACATATTTTTCGAGGAAGAGGCCGCTATCCTTGAAATTCGCAAGCGCAAGGCGCCGCACCGTGTCGTAGAGGCGCGGCAGGTCCGCCGCCGAATGGCAGAGCTGCAGCCCGATGCCGCCGCCGCCCGCCGTGCTCTTCAGCATGACGGGATAGCCGATCTCCTCCGCGCGCGTCAGCGCATCGTCGAGATCGACGATGAGGGGCGACCCGGGAAGCAGCGGCACGCCGCTCGCCTCCGCGATCTCGCGCGCCGTATGCTTCAACGAGAAGGCGCGCATATGCTCGGGGCGCGGCCCGATGAAGACGACGCCCTCCCGCGCGAGCGCCGCGGCAAATTCGGGGTTCTCGCTGAGAAACCCATAGCCCGGATGCACAGCCTCTGCGCCCGTTCGCCGCACCGCATCGAGAATCGCCTCCACGTTGAGGTAGCTTTCCGCGACCGGCGCCGGACCGACGCAGACCGCTTCATCCGCTAGCCGCACATGCGGCGCGAAGCGGTCCGCCTCGGAATAGATTGCGACGGATCGAATATCCATGCGCCGGAGCGTCTTGATGACGCGTAGCGCGATTTCGCCGCGATTGGCGATCAGTACCTTGCCGAACATCTGGCCTCCGATGGTGCCCGGCGGACGGCGCCGCCGGGGGCAAGCTCACGCTTCCCAGATCAGGGTGCGAACGGGAGTGGGGTTGAAGGCATTGCAGGGATTGTTCACCTGCGG
>JACIYQ010000301.1 GCA_014359855.1 Parvibaculum sp. | reverse complement strand
GACGATGCGGCGGCGCGCATCCTCATGGCGACCGTGAAGGGCGATGTTCACGATATCGGCAAGAACATCGTCGGCGTCGTGCTTCAGTGCAACAATTTCGAAGTCATCGACATGGGCGTGATGCAGCCGGCCGAGAAGATCCTTGCGGCGGCGAAGGAGCACAAGGTCGATATCATCGGCCTCTCGGGCCTCATCACGCCTTCGCTGGACGAGATGTGCCATGTTGCAGCCGAGATGGAACGTCAGGGGTTCAAGGTGCCGCTTCTCATCGGCGGCGCGACGACGAGCCAGATACACACGGCGGTGAAGATCAGCCCCAACTACAAGGCGGGGCAGGCGATCTATGTGACCGACGCGAGCCGCGCGGTGGGCGTGGCGTCCACGCTCATCTCCGAGCGTGCGGACGCCTACATCACCGGCATACGCGAGCAGTACAAGGACCTCGCCGCACGCCACGCCGCGGGCAGGGAAAAGAAGGAACGCCAGACCCTTCAGGGCGCGCGGGAAAACCGCCCGAAGATCGACTGGAAGGGCTACAAGCCCGTGAAGCCGGCCTTCCTCGGCACCAAGGTGTTCGAAGACTATCCGATCGAGACGCTCGTGCCCTATATCGACTGGACGCCTTTCTTCCAGACCTGGGAGCTGCATGGCCACTACCCGCAAATTCTCGACGACGACAAGGTCGGCGAGGCGGCGCGCTCGCTCTTTGCCGATGCGCAGGAAATGCTGAAGCAGATGGTCGAGGAGAAATGGCTGAAGGCGCGCGCCGTCATCGGTTTCTGGCCCGCGAACGAGATCGATGTGGACGACATCGAGCTCTATGCGGATGACGACCGGAAAGAGCGGCTCGAAGTGTTCCACACGCTGCGTCAGCAGATGAAGCGTTCGTCGGAGCGCGCGAATTTCGCGCTGTCGGATTTCGTTGCGCCGAAGGACAGTGGCGTTGCCGACTATATCGGCGGTTTCTGCGTCAGTGCCGGCTTCGGCGAGGACGACATCGCCAGGGGGTTCAGGGAGAAGCACGACGACTATCGCGCCATCCTCTCGCAGGCGCTTGCGGATCGCCTGGCGGAAGCCTTCGCCGAGCACATGCATGAGCGTGTGCGCAAGGAATTCTGGGCCTATGCCGCCGACGAAAACCTCAGCAACCGGGAGCTGATCGAGGAGAAGTATCAGGGCATCCGCCCGGCGCCGGGCTATCCGGCGCAGCCCGATCACACCGAGAAAGTGGCGCTCTTCAAGCTGCTCGATGCGGAAGAGAAGATCGGCGTGAAGCTGACCGAAAGCTATGCCATGTGGCCTGGCGCCTCGGTGAGCGGCCTCTATTTCAGCCACCCGCAGTCGGAATATTTCGGCGTCGGCAAGATCGAGCGCGATCAGGTGGTCGAGTACGCAAGGCGCAAGGGCATGGACCTGAAGGTAATGGAGCGCTGGCTGGCGCCGATCCTCAACTACACGCCGGGCGCCGAGCCCGAAGAGGAAGCGGCCTGATTTCTTCCGGATGAAACGAAGAGGGCGCATGTTTGTCATGCGCCCTCCGGAATTTGCTGAATGTTGTCTGCCCTTCGAGGGGGCGGCGTGTCCGGTCAGAACACACCCATCGTGATGGCGCCAACAAAGATAAATGCCAGTCCGGTCGCCAGGTACCCAATCTTCATCGCAAGCATTCCGGCCTCCCTTATCCCGGGTGGAGGATGACTCTCGGGCCCAATGACGCTGTTTCGCAAGCGGAATCGTGGCCGTGCCGCGGCACGGGTTTGAGGGCATTTCAAGATCGCGCCGCAAGCCTTTGAATCGGCCCCCTGAATCGGTTGTGAATGAATTTTTGTCAGTGTCCGCGAATCGTTGCGTTCGCGCCGCCGTTGAGGTGGAAATGCGGCGGATGTGCATTTTCCGCTTCGAAGATGTGGTTCAGCGGCTCAGGGCTTTCCGTAGCCGCCGCCGCCCGGCGTCATGACGATCACGGTGTCGCCCGCATCGAGTTCCGCCGTCGCGGAACCGGCAAGCGTTTCGACAGTGCCATCGGCGCGGCGGATCTCGTTCCGCCCGAGCGCGCCATCGCTTCCGCCCGCAAGGCCCGAGGGCGCGACGATGCGATGCGTCGAAAGGATGGAGAGGTGCATGGGTTCGCGGAAGCGGATCGCGCGCACCGCGCCGTCGCCGCCTCTATGCTTTCCCTGTCCGCCCGAACCCTTGCGAATGGAAAACTCCTCCAGCAGAACGGGGAAGCGCCATTCGAGCACTTCCGGATCGGTGAGGCGCGAATTCGTCATATGCGTCTGCACGGCGTCGGCGCCGTCGAAACCCGGTCCCGCGCCCGCGCCGCCCGCAATCGTCTCGTAATACTGGTAGCGATCGTTGCCGAAAGTGAGATTGTTCATCGTGCCCTGCGCCGAGGCCATGGCGCCGAAGGCGCCGAACAAGGCGTCCGTCACCGCCTGGCTCGTCTCCACATTGCCGCCGGCGACCGCCGCCGGATAGCGCGGGGAAAGCATCGAACCTTCGGGAATGACGATCTCGATGGGCCTGAGGCAGCCTTCGTTCAGCGGAATATCGTCGTCCACCATGCAGCGGAACACATAAAGCACGGCCGCGCGCGCGACAGCGGAGGGCGCATTAAGGTTGCTGGCAAGTTCCGCGCTCGTGCCGGTGAAATCGATCTTCGCCGTTCGCGCTTTCCGGTCGATGCTCACCGCGACACGGATCGCCGAGCCGTCATCCATATTCTGCACGAAGGCCGCGTCTTTGAGCCGGTCGATCGCGCGGCGGACGTTTTCTTCCGCATTGTCCTGCACATGCCGCATATAGGCGATGACGACATCGAGGCCGAATTCGGCAACCGTCTTGCGCAGCTCCTCCGCACCCTTGCGGCAGGCGGCAATCTGCGCGCGCAGATCGGCGATGTTCTGCTCCGGATTGCGCGCGGGAAATTTGCCGCCGGTCAGCATGGCGCGCATCTCCGCTTCGCGGAATCGGCCCTCCGCGACGATGCGGAAATTGTCGATGAGGATGCCTTCCTCCTCGACGCTCAGCGAATGCGCCGGCATGGAGCCGGGCGAGATGCCGCCGATATCGGCGTGGTGTCCGCGCGCGGCGACATAGAAGAGGCGCGTCTTTCCTTCCGCGTCATAGACCGGCGCCACCACCGTCACGTCGGGCAGATGCGTGCCGCCATTATAGGGCGCGTTCAGCACATAAACGTCGCCGGGGCCCATTCCCTCGTTCTGCTCGATCACGGCGCGCACGCTCGCGCCCATGGAGCCCAGATGCACCGGCATGTGCGGCGCGTTCGAGACGAGCCCGCCGGCGGAGTCGAAAACGGCGCAGGAGAAGTCGAGCCGTTCCTTGATGTTCACCGAGGACGCCGTGTTCTGCAGCGTGCCGCCCATCTGTTCGGCGATGGACATGAAACGGTTGTTGAAGATTTCGAGCATCACCGGGTCTGCGTCCGTGCCGATGACGGTGCGTCTGGGCAGCGGCGCAACGCGGCGCAGAATAATGTCGTCGGCAAGCGTCACTTCCGCCTCCCATCCGGGCTCCACGGCGATCGTCTGGTTCGGCTCGATGACGAGCGCGGGCCCGGCGGCCCTGTGGCCGGGCTTCAGCGCTTCGCGCCGGAAGATGGCGGTCTCGATCCATCTGCCTCCCATATGGATGCGGCGGCGGTCCGCCGCTACCGGGGCGTCCGCTGCGCGCGCCTGCGCGGCAGTCTGGCGGACGCGCGCGCCGCGCTCTTCGGCGGAAACTTCGACGGCCTCGACGATGATGGTCTTGCCGTCGAAGCTGAAGCCGAACTGCGCGCGATGCGCCGCCTCGAATGTCGCCGCGGCTTCGCCGATGTCCTGTGCCGCGAAGGGGATCTGCAGCGAGGTGTCGCTGCCCTCGTAGCGCAAATGGAGCAGGGGCGTGATGGTCACCTCCGATGCCGCGATGCCTTGCGCCACCAGTTCCTTCGTCGCATCGCTTGCGAGCGTCGCAATGGCTTCGCCGATTTCGTCCCGGCGTTTCTCTTCGAGCGCCTTCGTCACCGCCCGTGCCCGCGAGGCCGAAATGCGCGCAAGGCCCATGCCATAGGCCGAGAGCAGGCCGGAGAACGGATGGATGTGAACGGTTTTCATGCCGAGAGCGTCGGCGACGAGGCAGGCATGCTGGCCGCCCGCGCCGCCGAAGCAGGAAAGCGCATAGGCGGTAATGTCGTGACCGCGCTCGACGGAAATTTTCTTGATCGCATTCGCCATGTTCTCGATGGCGACGCGCAGGAATCCCTCGGCGATCTCTTCGGGCGTCCTCCCGTCGCCGACGCTTTTCGCGAGCTCTGCGAACCGGCGGCGCACAGTTTCGCGGTCGAGGCTTTCGTTCTGCCCGGGCCCGAAGACGGCGGGAAAGAGGTCGGGCTGGAGCTTTCCCAGCATGACATTGGCGTCGGTAACGGTCAGCGGTCCGCCGCGCCGGTAACAGGCGGGGCCGGGATTGGCGCCCGCCGAATCCGGGCCCACCTGGAAGCGTCCGTCCCTGTAGTGAAGGACCGAGCCGCCGCCTGCGGCAACGGTATGAATGCGCATCATGGGAACGCGCATGCGCACGCCCGCAATCTCCGTCTCGAAGCTGCGCTCGTATTCGCCGTCGTAATGCGACACGTCCGTCGAGGTGCCGCCCATGTCGAAGCCGATGACGCGCGCGAACCCTGCCTCTGTCGCCGTCGCCGCCGCGCCGGCAATGCCGCCTGCCGGTCCTGAGAGGATTGCGTCCTTGCCCTGAAACAAGGTCGCGTCGGTCAATCCGCCGGAAGACTGCATGAAGAAAAGCCGCGTTCCGGCATCCTCTGTTCCGATGGCGCCCGCGATGCGGTCCACATAGCGGCGCAGCAGCGGCGAGAGATAGGCGTCGACCACCGTCGTGTCGCCGCGCGAGACGAATTTGATGAGCGGGCTCACGCGGTGCCCGAGCGATATCTGTGTGAAGCCCAGCTCTCGCGCGATCTCGCCCGCCGCCATTTCATGTGCGGGATGGCGGTAGCCATGCAGGAAAGAGATGGCGACGGAGCGGATGCCTGCATCGAAGGCGTCCTGAAGCGCGCGCCGGGCTTCCTCGCGGTCGAGCGGCGTCAGAACCTCGCCTTCCGCGCTCACCCGTTCCGCCACCTCCGCGACACGTTCGTAGAGCTGTTCCGGCTTTTCGATTTTCAGCCGGAAGAGGTGGGGACGCGCCTGATAGCCGATGGCCAGCGCATCGCGAAAGCCGCGTGTCGTGAGAAGAAGCGTGCGGTCGCCCTTGCGCTCCAGCAGGGCATTGGTCGCAACGGTCGTGCCCATCTTCACGGCGCCGATGCGGCCCGCGGGCAGCGGCTCGTCCGCCGCCACGCCGAGCAGGTCGCGGATGCCTTGCAGTGCCGCATCCTCGTAATGCTCCGGATTCTCGGAGAGGAGCTTCAGCGCCTGCAGGCTTCCGTCCGGCGCCTTGCCGATCACGTCGGTAAAGGTGCCGCCCCGGTCGATCCAGAAGTCCCAGCGGCCATTCTCTGTCTTTGCTCGGCTCATGCGCTGCAACCTGCCACAGCCTCTCGAATGTGTCCCACCCCCTGTGGGAGGGTCTAAAAATCCAGCAGGATTTTTAGGGGAGGGGTGAGCAGGGGAAATGGGCGGTGCGATGGTCTTGCAAGGCATTCCGCTTTCTCCCGTCATTGCGAGGAGCGAAGCGACGAAGCAATCCAGAGGTCGCTCGCTCGGTGCCCGCCGCTCCTGGATCGCCACGGCCGCCTGATGGCGGCCTCGCGATGACGATATCGATTTCGGGGGTCTCCAAATCCTCGCCATCCCGGAATCCCCTCATTTACGCAAGGTCATCCGCCGATTTCGCAGGTGCGAGACGGCGAAAAACGTCCTAATCTCTCTCCATGTCGATTTGGGGAAAAATCGCTGGCGCCGGCGTGGGACTAGCCGTCGGTGGGCCATTGGGTGCGCTCCTGGGCGCGGTCGCCGGACATATCGTCATCGACCGCGCGCTCCAGGACAGCGAAGTCGTGTTCACGATCGCTCTCATCGCGCTCTCGGCCAAGATGGCGAAGGCGGATGGCGAGGTCAGCGATTCCGAGATCCGGGCCTTCGAGGAGATATTCAAGGTTCCGCCGGGCGAGGCGCGGAACGTCGCGCGCGTCTACAAGGTCGCCCAGCAAGACGTTGCGGGCTTTGAAGCCTATGCGCGCCAGGTTGCCCGTATCTATCAGGACCGGCCGGCGATGCTCGAAGACGTGCTCGACGCGCTGTTCCACATCGCCAAGGCCGATGGCCATGTCCATCCGCAGGAGCTCGAATATCTGCGCACCGTCGCCGACATTTTCGGCTTTTCGGAAATCGAGTTCGCGCGCATCCGGGCAAGCCATCTCGGCCAGGAGAAGGGCGACCCCTATCTCGTGCTCGGCATCACGCCCGATAT
>JACIYQ010000300.1 GCA_014359855.1 Parvibaculum sp. | reverse complement strand
CCGCTGATTAAACTCTTACAGACCTCGACCTTCCGGCTCGCGGTCATTTATCTGGCCCTGTTCGCCGCCTCGGCGATCACGCTGCTGGCCTATGTCTATTGGAATACGGCCGGCTTCCTCGCCCGCCAGACCGATGAGGCGGTGGAGGCGGAAATCGCGGGTCTGGCCGAGCAATACCGGCAGGGCGGCCTGCCGCTCCTCGTTCACACCGTCATCCAGCGTTCGCGCGATCCCGGCCAGAGCCTCTATCTCGTGCTCGACCCGGCCGGCCGCGTGCTCGCCGGCACGCTGGATGGGCGCCCGCAGGTGGAGTCCGGACCCGACGGCTGGTTCAACTTCACCTACAACCGCAAAACGCTGGACGGCACGGAGGTGAAAGCCGCCCGCGCCCGCGCCTTCTATTTGCAGGAAGGCTTCTATCTGCTCGTCGGACGCGACGTGCAGGAGCGGCGCGAAATCGAGAACCTCATTACCAACGCGCTCATCTGGGCCATTGGCCTCACCATCGCACTTGGTCTTGCCGGCGGCCTTGTCATGAGCCGCAACATGCTGGCGCGTGTCGACGACATCAATCGTTCGAGCCGCGACATCATGGAGGGCGATCTCTCCCAGCGGCTTCCCATCGCGGGCACCGGCGACGAGCTCGACCAGCTCGGCCGCAATCTCAACGCCATGCTCGATCAGATCGAGGCGCTGATGATCGGCATGCGGCAGGTGACGGACAACATCGCCCATGACTTGCGCAGCCCCCTGAACCGCCTCCGCAACCGTATCGAGGTTACGCTCATGCAGGAGGCGACCCCGGAGGATTACAAGCAGGCGCTCGAAAAGACGATTGCCGAAGCGGACAACCTTCTCGGCACATTCAACGCATTGCTGATGATTGCGCGCGCCGAGGCTGGGTCGCTTCGCGACGCCATGACCTGGGTTGAGCTGAGCGCGACGCTGCACGATGCCGCTGAACTCTACGAGCCTGTGGCCGAGGAGAAGAACCTGGCCATTTCGATCGACGCGCCGGAAGGCCTGATGATCTGGGGCAACCGCGAGCTGCTCTCGCAGGCGGTCGCGAACCTTCTCGACAATGCGATCAAGCACGGGCTTCCGCAGGAAAGCGATACCGAACGCACCATCGCGATCTCGGCGGATGCCGACCCCGCGCGTCCCGGCCGGGGCGTGATCCTCTCCGTCGCGGATCGAGGCCCCGGCATCCCCGAGGACCAGCGCCACCGCGTGCTGGAGCGCTTCGTCCGTCTGGAGGCGAGCCGCAACACGCCGGGCTCCGGTCTCGGCCTCAGCCTCGTCGCCGCCGTCGCGCGCTTGCATGGCGGGACGATCGAACTGGGCGACAATCGCCCCGGCCTCCGCGTGAGCCTTTTTCTTCCCGTTTCCGGGCGTTGATGCTCGCCGGAATCTGATACTCTGCCGCCCGTTTGATCCGCGCGGCGGGGGGAGAAGCGAGTGAGCGAGTCCGAGGTATCGAAACCACTTCGCGCCTGGGCGGGCGCTGCGCCTGCGCCATATGACGCCGATCGTGTCGCGCGCGAGATGGAGGATTTTCGTGCCGCCGTCGCGCGCTTTGGCGACGAGAAACTCACCGCGCTTGCGGCGGACAAGGATGTCTTGCGCCTTTTGTCCTCCCTGTTCGGCAACTCGCCTTTCCTCGGCCGCATCCTGCGTCTTCATGCCGATTGGCTGCCCGGTCTCCTCGACCGCACGCCGGATGCTGCCTTCGAAGACTTGCTGGCACGCACGGCTTCGGCTGGCACGCTCGACGGCCAGGCGGACGTCATGTCCGCGTTGCGCCTCGCCAAATCCGAAGCCGCACTCCTCATCGCCATGGCCGACATCACTGGCGTCTGGCCGCTCGAGCGGGTGACGGATGCGCTGACCTCCTTTGCGGACACCGCCGTTGGCGCCTCCATCGAATGGCTTCTGCGCAATGCCGCCGCACGGGGCCAGATACAGAAGTCCCCGGAGGAGGTTTTCGCCGAAGGGTCGGGCCTCGTCATTCTCGGCATGGGCAAGTATGGATCGCGCGAACTCAATTATTCGAGCGACATCGATCTCGTCGTCTTCTACGAGCCGGGGCAACTGCCTCTGAAGGATGGTCTCGACGACGGCGGTTTCTTCGTTCGCCTCACGAAGGATCTCGTGAAGATGCTGCAGGAGCGGACGGCGGACGGCTATGTCTTCCGCACCGACCTGCGCCTCCGTCCCGATCCGGGCGGTACGCCCGTCGCCGTCTCGCTCCCCGCCGCCGAGAGCTACTACGAAAGCCGCGGCCAGAACTGGGAGCGCGCCGCCTTCATCAAGGCGCGTGCCGTGGCGGGCGACAGAGAGGCGGGCGCACGCTTCCTGAAAATGCTGACGCCTTACATCTGGCGCAAGAATCTCGATTTCGCCGCCATCGACGATATCCATTCGATGAAGCGCCAGATTCATGCCGTCGGCGGCCATGGGCAGATCGCGGTTGCCGGTCACAATATCAAGCTCGGACGCGGCGGCATTCGCGAAATCGAGTTCTTCGTGCAGACACAGCAATTGATCGCCGGCGGACGCGACCATGACCTGCGGGGCAAGCAAACCTGCGCCATGCTCGATGAACTTGCGGCAAAAAAATGGATCGCGCCCGAGACGGCTGAAGAACTCACGGAGGCGTATCGCTTCCTGCGCACGCTCGAACACCGTCTTCAGATGATCGACGATGAGCAGACGCATTCGCTCCCCGTTTCCGGCAAGGATATCGACCGCGTCGCCTGCTTCATGGGTTTTGCGGATCGCGAAAGCTTCTCCAGCGCACTTACGGCACGTCTTGAATGCGTGCGCGATCACTACGCCAAGCTCTTCGAGACGGCGCCGCCCCTCGGCGAGGAGGGCGGCAGCCTTGTCTTCACGGGCACGGACGACGATCCCGAAACGCTTGAAACCTTGCGTGGCCTCGGCTTCACGCGCGTCTCGGAAATGTCGGAGGCGATCCGCGCATGGCATACGGGGCGCTTCCCCGCCACGCGCGCCTCGCGCTCGCGTGAGCTCCTGACGAGCCTCATGCCGGCCCTTCTCCGCGCGCTCTCCCGCACGTCGAATCCCGACACGGCCTTCGATCGTTTCGATCGCTTCCTCACGGGGCTTCCCGCCGGTGTGCAACTTTTCTCGATGCTTTACTCCAACCCGCATCTGCTCGATTTGCTGTCGGGCATTTGCGGCACCGCGCCGCGTCTTGCAGATTATCTGAGCCACAACCCGCGCGTGCTCGAAGCGGTGGTCGATCCCGATTTCTTCAAGGTGTTGCCGGATCGCGAAACGCTGAACCGCAGCCTCCGCGAAGAACTCGCCCATGCGGTGGACTATCAGGACGTGCTCGATTTCGCGCGTGTCTGGGCGCGCGAATACCGCTTTCGCCTCGGCGTTCGCGTGCTCTCCGGCAGTGCGGATGCGGAGGAGGCGGGCCCGGCTTATGCGGCGCTTGCAAGCGAGCTCGTCGCCGCGCTCGCGCCCGCGGTGGAAGCACGGGTCGCGGAAAAGCACGGGCGCATTCCCGGCGGCCGTTTCGCCGTTGTCGCGATGGGCAAGCTCGGCAGCGAGGAAATGAGTGCCGCTTCCGATCTCGACCTCATCGTGATCTACGACGCGGATGCCGAAGCTTCGTCCGACGGCGAGCGTCCCCTCTACGCCGCGCAATATTACGCGCGCGTCTGTCAGCAGCTTATCAGTGCCCTCACCGCGCCGACCGCCGAAGGCAAGCTCTACGAAGTGGACATGCGGCTGCGTCCTTCCGGCAATGCCGGCCCCATCGCGACATCCTTCGCAAGCTTCGTCGCCTATCAGGAAGCCGAAGCCTGGACATGGGAACACATGGCGTTGACGCGCGCACGCCTCATCGCCGGACCGGACGGCCTGAAGGAGCAGGTGAGAACCGCCATCGCGGAGACGTTCCTCCGCCCGCGCGACAGGGCGAAGATCGCCGCCGATGTCGCCGGGATGCGCGCGCGCATTGCAAAGGAGCATGCGAGCAGCAATCCCTGGGAACTGAAACATGTGCGCGGCGGTCTCGTCGATATCGAGTTCATCTGCCAGTACCTCCAGCTTGTGCACGGCGCGGCCCATCCCGGGATACTGAACACGCATACGCGCACGGCCCTTGCCCGCATCGCAGAGGCGGACCTTCTGCCGTCCGAAACGGCGGACATGCTCGTCCGCGCCATCGCCCTCAATCACAATCTCACCCAGGTAGTCCGCGTCTGCGTCACAGGTGTCTTCAACCCGGCGGAGGCGTCTTCCGGTCTGAAATCGCTTCTCGCCCGCGCCGGGGACGCGCCTGACTTTCCTGCCCTCGAAGCCGAACTCGCCGGCAGTCAGCGCAGGGTTCTGGAAGCGTTCGAGAGCATCGTCGGCACCGCCTGATCCCGTATTCCCATGGCTGAAGATTTGCAGCGCAAGCGTGCTGGCCGGGGCGCCAGCGCGTTAATGCTGTTTCGCTTTGGCGCGCGATAAGTGACGTAGTCCCGGGATTTTCTTGGTTAATCCGTCTGCCGTCCCCAGCGCGGCGGCGGACGCCGCCGGGCGTTGTGCGTGTCAAAACGGCACGTATCGGGTAGGTAAGTCGAAGGCATCCTTCGGGAACCGTCCCACGCCGGGCAGGGTATTGGAGTAAGGGGCGCATGGAGCGTCACGACGCGATCGTGATTGGGGCCGGACTGAACGGATTGGTCGCCGCCGCCTATCTGGCGCGCGCCGGACTTTCCGTTCTGGTGCTGGACCGCGCCTCGGCTCAGGGCGGCATCGCCGCCGAACATGAAGTCGCGCCGGGCTATCGCCTCCCGCGTTTCACGCTCGGAAGCGGCGGTTTGCCGCCGCGCATTGCCGCGGATCTCGACCTGCCGAGACACGGCCTCCGTTTCATCCGCGCGGAAGGCGGCGTCACCTGCTTTCCGGACGGCGGCTACCACGCAAGCTATCGCGACGGCATCGTGCATCGCCGTGAGATTGCCCGCTTCTCGCGTCGCGACGCCGATGCCTTCACGCGCTATCGCCGCGATATGCTGCGCGCCGCAGGCGGTCTCGCGCCGCTTCTCGCCGGTCCGGCGCACACGCCTGCGAGGGGTATCTTCGGCGGGCTTCGTGCACGCCTTTCTCTCGCGGACCGCATCGCCGCCATCGCGCCCGGCGATCTCCGCGACATCCTCCGCCTCTGGACGCTTCCCGCCTCGGATTTTCTCGACGCCTATTTTGAAAGCGATGCCGTGAAGGCGCATCTCGCGGCCGCGGCCATGATGGGCGGCACGCTCGGGCCCCGCACGCCCGCAAGCGCCTCGCGCCTCGTGTTTCCCTGGCTTTCCGAGTCAGGCGACGCAACAGGCGGTGCGCCCGAAACCCTCATGCCTTTCGGGGGCCCGGCGGCGCTGGTGCAGGCGCTCACTTCCGTCATCCTCGCCTCGGGCGGGCGGTTGCGCATGGAAGCGGAAGTCACCGACATCCGCATCAAGGACCGCAAGGTGCAGGGCGTCGTCCTCGCGAATGGCGAGGAAATCGGCGCTGGCGCCGTTCTTTCAGGCCTCGATGTGAAGCGGAGTTTCCTCAGCCTTTTCCAGTGGAAGGACCTGCCCGAAGGTCTGGTCGAGCGTGTAGGCCGTGTCCGGATGAAGGGCGTTGCCGCGAAGGTCAACATGGCGCTCGATGCCGCGCCCGTGTTTCCCGGACTGCCGGAGGGCTGTCCGTCGCTCGGCGGCGGGCTTCGTCTCGCGGGTCCGATCCCGGCAATGGAGCGTGCCTGGGCCGACTGGCGCGAACGCATGCCGCCGCGCGATCCGCTGATCGAGATTTTGATGCCGTCCTTCCTCGATCCTTCGCTCGCTCCGCGAGGCGGCCATGTCCTCTCAGCGCTCGTGCAATATGTACCGGAAGTGCTGCATGAAGGTCCCTGGCCGGTGGAGCGGCGCGACGCGCTCGGAGATCTCGTTATGACGCGTCTCGCCGAGGTGAGCCCCGGCATCGGGAAGCATGTCGTCGCGCTGGAAGTCTTGCTGCCGAACGACGTTGAAAACGAGATCGGTCTCACCGGCGGCGACTTCGCCTATGGCGAGACGACGCTCGACCAGATGTTCGCGAACCGGCCTTTCCCCGGCATGGGCGGCGCGGAAACGCCGCTGCGCAATTTCTATCTGTGCTCGCCCAGCGCCCATCCCGGTCCGCTGGTGATGGGCGGGGCGGGGGCCAACGCCGCCTCCACGCTTCTTGGCCGGCTCGGCAAGGCGGTGCGCGCATGAAGTGGGGCGGCGTGCAATACGATGCAATCGTGATCGGCGGTGGCCATAACGGCCTCGTCGCCGCCGCACGGCTTGCGTCCGACGGCGCGCGCGTCCTGCTCGCGGAGGCCGGCTCGTGCGTGGGCGGAGCGGCCGTGACCTCCGAAATCACACCGGGCTACAGCGTTTCCGCCGTTGCGCATCTCCTCGAAGGATTTCCCCACCGCATCGAGCGAAAACTGAAGCTCCACAAGCACGGGTTGCGTTATGCGGCGCGCGATGTTGCGACCGTGGCGCTCGACCGCGACGGTCATCACATTCTCCTCCCGCGCACGCGCAAGGAGTTTGCCGCCTTTCGTGAATTGCTGCCGAAGGACGCCGGCACCTACCGTGAATATGTCGCGCGCCGTCGTGTGCTGGCCGAGTTTGTCGCGCCGCTTCTCGGCGAGCGCCCGCCCGCCCTCAACGATCCGGATGCCTTGAAGCGCTTCCTCCGCCGCTCCGTCTGGCGTGCCGCGCTGAAGGGCGCAAGCACCATGCAGAACCTTCTGCGTGTCCTGCCCGAGGCGATCGGTGACCGGCTCGACGCCGAATTTGAATCGCCGCTCCTCAAGGGCGCCCTCGCATTCGACGCGACGCTCGGCGGCGCGGAAGGCCCATACGCGCCAGGTACCTCATTCCGCGCCATACTCCGCGAGGCGATGCGCATGCAGGGGCAGGGTGCCAAGCTTCCCGTGGGCGGCATGGGCGCACTTTCCGGCGCGCTGGCGGCCTCGGTTGCAGCCGGTGGTGGCGATGTTCGCGTCAATACGCGCGTCGTGCGCATTCTGGTCGAGGAAGGCAGAGCCGTCGGCGTTGAATTGTCGGGGGGCGTCGAGGTTCGTGCCGCGCGCATCCTCTCCGCCATTGCCCCGCGCACAACCATGCTTGACCTCGTGGGAGCGCGTCACGTCGAGACGGACGATCTTCGCGAGCTTCGTCACCTCGTGCCGCGCGGTGCGGCGGCGAAAATCAATCTCGCACTCGACCGCCTGCCGCAGTTTGCGAGTCTTGCGCCGGAACTCCATGGAGCCCGCCTTCTCATCGCGCCTTCGCTCGCCGAACTTGACGAAGCGGCGAACGCGGCGCGAAGCGGTGCTCTTCCGTTCGAACCGGTGATGGAAGTCCTTCTGCCGAGCGTCACCGATCCTCTTCTTGCGCCGGAGGGACAGCACGTCATGTCGATCATCGTGCATCACGTCCCGCACGCGATGGCGGGCGGATGGGATGCGCATCGCGAGGCACTGGTGCAGCGCGTTGTGCGTATGCTGGGCAGCTACGCGCCCGGCATTGAGGACATGATGATCGCGGGCGAAATCCTGACGCCGCCGGACATCGAGAAGAAATACGGGCTGGCGGGCGGCGACTGGCATCAAGGCGACCTCCGCCTCGACCGGCTCTTCGCCTTCCGCCCTGCGCCCGCCTATGGCCGCTGCGAAACGCCTCTGCCGGGCCTCTGGCTTTGCGGCGCGGGGAGCCATCCCGGCGGCGGCATCACCGGTCTGCCCGGATGGTTGGCAGCGGACGCTGTTCTCGCGGATGGAGGAAGCGCATGACGCCCGACACCGCGCCTCCGAATGAACATCCCGACATCGAGATCGACCTCGGTAGCGAGCAGGCGACGGTCGATCCCGCGCTCTTTGAGGAAGTGCCGGCCGAGCCGCCTTTCGCGCGCACCGTCCACACGACGCCGCTTCACATCGTCACCTCCGCCGAGAGCCGTACCAACCGTTGGACGGATTGGAACGGCTACACCGTGCCCGAGGTGCTGACCGACCTTGGCGACGAGTATCGCGCGTTGCGCGGGGCGGCGGCGCTTGCCGATCATTCGCCGCTCGTCAAATACCGAATCTTCGGGCGTGACGCTCTCGACTATCTGCAGCGTCTCGTGACGCGCGATCTCGCCGCACTTGAAGTCGACACGGCCGTTCATGTCGTCTTCTGCGAAGGCCGCGGCCTTGTCCTCGGTGATGGGCTTCTCTTCCGCCTCGGCGAAGAGGAATATCGTCTGGTTACGGAAGAAACGCACCTCGCATGGATGATGGACAGCGGGGAGGGTTTTCGCGTTGGCATCGCCGATGTCAGTGCGACCCTCGCGCTTCTTTCGCTTCAGGGCCCGTTGTCAGCGCTCTGTCTGCACGAAGCGGGCGTTGCGAACATCGACGGACTGGCGCCCTTCGCCGCGCGGTGGGCGGACATTGCGCGCATGCCCGTCTATGTAAGCCGCACCGGCGCGAGCGGCGATCTCGGTTACGAACTCTGGGCGGACGCCGAAGACGCCCCTCATCTATGGCGTCATTTGATGGAGAAGGGCGCTCCGCATGGCCTCCGGGCCACCGGCTTTGCGCTTCGCGAACTTGCGCGCCTCGAAGCCGGTTTCCCTCGCGCGGGCAAAGACTATCTCTCGGCCCTCGCCGCTGTCGCGAGCGCCGGTGCGTCGACGCCGTTCGAGCTTTGGCGCAATCCTCTCGTCGCCTCGGGCAAGGCGGTTTTCAACGGTGGTCGCGCGCTCCGCAGCCTCGCGCCGGTGCCGCCGCGCCGCCGCCTCGTGGTGCTCGTCGCTGATGCCCTCGAGCCTGTCTCCCTGTCGTCCGTCCTCTCCGGCACGCGCCAGGTGGGCACGGTCACCACCTCCGGCTTCTCTCCGGCGCTCGGCGCCAATATCGCTTTTGCCATGGTCGAGGACGAAGCCGCCGATGGCGAACTCGCCCTCACGGCGACCCTGCGCGAGGGCCTCGGCGCACGCGAAGTCGTGCTCCGGGCCCGAATCCTGCCGGCCCCTCTCAAGCCCTGAAAAAATTGTCGCCGCCGTCCGACGGATTTTCCGCCTCCACGCGTTTGTCTCGATAACGGTGGCCCGGACGGCCTCGCTGCTGATCCCCCCTTGAAGCAGAGATACATACGTCCGGACATGCCGGTTCCGGAGACCGCGGGTACCTCCCGCAGTTGACGCCTGCGGCTCCGGAACGCGAACGCCCCCGGGGTACGGAAACCCAAGGAAGAGGAATTTGAGATGCGTAAACTGAAATATGGATTGCTCGGTACCGCGGCGGTGCTCGCTCTGGCGGTCGCCGTGCCCGCGTTCTCGCAGGCCGGACCCGGCGAGGGCGGCCATGGTGCCAGGCTGTTCGAGCAGACCGACACGAATGGCGACGGCTACATCTCGAAGGAAGAGATGCAGGCCGCGAGCGAGAAGCGCTTCGCCGGCGCCGACGCAGATGGCGATGGCGTCCTGACGAAGGACGAATTGGCGGCCATGCACGGAAAGATGCGCGCGCGGTTCGACGACAAGCGCGGCGATCCCGCAGAGCGCTTTGCTGCCGCCGATGCCGATGGTGACGGCAAGCTCACGCTCGACGAAATGAAGGCGGCAGCCGCCGCCCGCATGGCCGAGCACAGCAAGGAGGGCGGCATGCCCGGCCGCCACGCGGACCGCATGGAGAAGTTCTTTGCCGCCGCCGACAAGGATGGTGACGGCGCGCTCACGCAGGACGAAATGCAGGCCGCGCACGAGAACATGAAGACGCGTATGGGCAACCATGAAGGCAAACGCGGAGATCACGGCGGTCGCTTCGGTCGCATCGATGCCGATGGCGACGGCCAGGTGACGAAGGCCGAATTTGCGGTCGGCAGCGAGAAGATGTTCGAACGTCTCGACGCAAACGGCGACGGCAAGATCGAGCCCGGTGAAGGCCGCATGCACCACGGTGGACCGGGTGCCGAGGCGCCCGAAGCGGAGTAGACTGTCTCATGGCGGATCGCCGCCTTGGACCTTTGCAGGGCGCCGGTCCGTGCCGGCGCCCTGACATCGGCTCAATACCGGCGTCGCCGGGCCCTCTTTGTTCAGATGGCCCAACAAGGGGAAAGATACGGTTGAACAAACCGTCGGACGATGAACTCGTGGCCGCTGTCGCATCGGGCGACGAGGCGGCTTGCCGTGCGTTGATGGACCGGCACCTCACGCGCATGCTTGCGCTTGCCCGCCGCATGCTCGGCAACCATGCCGACGCCGAAGAGGTCGCACAGGAGGTTTTCCTCCGCGTCTGGACCCATGCCGGACGCTGGGAGCCCGGCAAGGCACAATTCGGCACCTGGCTCCACCGCGTTGCCACCAATCTCTGCCTCGACCGCCTGCGCCGCCGGCGCGGCACCGAGGATATCGACGCCATTCCCGAGCCCGCGAGCGGCGAGCCCGGTCCCGACCGGCAGCTTGAGCAGCGCGAGCTCGCGGCCCGCGTGGAAGCCGCCCTCCAGAACCTGCCCGAGCGCCAGCGCGCGGCCATCGTGCTTTCGCATTATCAGGGTCTCGGAAATATCGAAGCGGCGGATATTCTCGGTGTCACCGTGGAAGCGGTGGAATCGCTTCTGTCGCGGGCGCGCCGCCAGTTGCGGGTGGCGCTTGCGACGGAAAAAGACGAGCTGTTGCGTTCAAGGGAAATAAGCGCCTGATCTGGCGCGGGAAGTGGACTTGAGACGATGCGAAACGAAATGACATTGGAACGGCTGCGCGAGATCGTTGAGGCCTATGGCGCCTCGCCCGCGCGTTGGCCGCAGGGCGAGCGGTCCATGGCCGAAGCCTTGGCGTCGTCCTCGCCGGAGGCGCAGTCGCTGGTGGCTGAAGCGGCGCGCTTCGATGCGCTGCTCGACATGGCACCCGCCGAAGAGCCTTCTGCCGCGCTCACCGAACGTCTGATGGCAGCCCGCCCCCGTGCCGTGGCGCCGCTCGTTCCCGCGCGCCCGCAGAAGGAAAAGGGTTTCCTTCGCGGTCTCCTCGAAACCGTCTGGCCATATGGATCGGCGGCCTTTCCCGCGGGCACGCTTGCGGCCGCGCTGGTGATGGGGGTCGCGCTTGGTTCGGCCTCGGACATTTCCCTGTCCCTCACCGGCACCGCCGTCACCGCCTCGACGGAAACGGAAACCGGCGAAGGATTGATCGCGCTGGCCATGGCCGATCAGGTCTGGCCCGAGGAGTGGATGCAATGAGCGATACGAACGGCATCGCCCCGTCTGCCGGGAAGCCGCCGCGCCGCTGGCTTGGCCCCGCCTTTCTCGCCTCGCTTGCGGTCAACATTTTTCTCATCGGCCTCATCTCCGTGCCGCTCTTTTTCCGTCCGCCGCATGACGGCGAGTTCGGCTTGCCGCCCCGTGGTGTAGGCCCCGGCATGTTCCATCGGAGCTTCAAGGATCTTCCCGAGGCCGACCGCAAGGCGATCCGCGCGGCGATGCTCGGCCACTTTCCCGAAATTCGGCCGCACCTCCTGGCCATGCGTGAGGCGAAGAGCGAACTGGCCGATGCTGTTGCCGCCGATCCCTATGACGAGGCGGCCGTCCGCGCCGCCTTCGACAAGATGGACCGGGCGATGAAGCAGATGGGCGAGGTCGGCCGCGATGCCATGATGGCCGGCTTCGAGAAACTTTCGCCCGAACAGCGCAAGCGCGTTGCCGAAGCGATGCGCAAGGAAGAGCGCGTCCGATTTCGCCGGTCTGAACACGCCGGCGAGGGCCGTGACGTCGATGGAATGTCTCCCCCTCCGCCCCTGGAGTGATCTCCTTTCCGCCTGCTGCTATCCTCTCCACGTGCAACAGCAACCATTGTTGCGCATGGAGAAAGACAACAAAATGACCTGGTATCATCCCGGCATCTACGACCCCGCCATTCCCGTCGGCAGCTATTGGGAAGACGAGGCGCCGCCACTCGGCGAGGGCGTCGATCTCGGTCCTGTGCGCGACGAGACCTGCGATGTCGCGATTATCGGCGGCGGTTACACCGGCCTTTCCTGCGCCCTGCATCTCGCCCGCGATTTCAACGCCGATGTCCGTCTGCTCGAAGCCGGTCCTCTCGGCTGGGGCGCCTCCGGCCGCAATGGCGGCTTTTGCACGCTGCCGCCCGCGGCCCTTTCGCTGGACGAATTGATCTCGCGCTACGGCGAGGACGAAGCGCGCCGTTTCATCGCCTCACAGATCGAAGCGGTGGAACTCGTTCGCGATCTCGCGCGCGACGAGAACATCGGCATCCGTCCCCAGGGCGAGGGCGAACTCCACGTGGCGCATGCGCCCTCTCGCTGGCGTCATCTCGAACATGAGCGCGAACTTCTTGCGCGCCTCGGCATCGCCGCCCAACTCTTCCGTCGCGAGGAAGTCGCCGAAAAATTCTACGACTCGACCGAACAGTTCGGCGCGCTCCACAATCCTGTCGGCTTCGGCCTTCAGCCATTGCGCTTCGCGCGCGGGCTCGCCTTCGCGGCGGATCGCGCGGGCGCGAAGTTGCATGGATCGTCGCCCGTCATCCGCTGGGAGCGGGCAGGGGGGCTCCACCGTCTCGTCACGCCGTCGGGCACGGTCTCGGCGCGCCGCGTTGTGGTCGCAACCAACGGCTTCACGCAAGAGCGCCTTCACCCGGACCTCTCGCCGCGCCTCATCCCCGTCATGTCGAACATCGTGGTGACGCGCCCGCTGACGGAAGCAGAACTCGCCGCGCAGAACTGGCAGACGGAAATTCCCTGCGCCAACACGCGCAATCTCCTCTTCTACTATCGCCTTCTGCCGGACCGCCGTTTCCTTTTCGGCGCGCGCGGCGACCTGACCGGCAAGCCGGCGGACGCCCTGCGCATGAGGGGTTTCATGGAGCGTCGCCTCGGCGAGGTCTTCCCCGGCTGGGCCCATGTGCCGGTCACGCATAACTGGCGCGGCCTCGTCTGCATGACGCTGCGCCGCACCCCTTCGATCGGCGAACTTGAGGACGATCCGGGCGTTTTTTTCGCCCTCGCCTGGCATGGAAACGGCGTTGCCGCCGCCCCCTGGGCGGGCCGCCTGCTGGCGCGCCTCATCGGCGGGACGGCCGGAAATCTGGATATTCCTGCGGTTTTCCGTGGGAGCCCCGCCCGCATACCGTTCCCGTCGCTGCGGCGCTGGTATCTCAGGGGGGCTCTCGGCTACTATCGTCTCACTGACCTCTAGCGCGACCGGCCGGGCCAATCCGGCGTCCGGCGCGCCGAAATAGGATGCGGGTCCGGGCGCGGCGGAGAGGCTCTGCTGCGGGAACGGGGCGCAACAAGTGTGACATTATGAGCGATCGTGAAAGACCGGGCCCCGCGGGCTGGGCCACCATGGGCGAATTCAATGCCTTCCTCGCCGAGCATGGCGAAATCGACTACCTCGACGCCGTCTTCGTGGACATGTGCGGCACGGTGCGCGGCAAGCGCTTCCCCTCCGAAGAAGCCGACAAGGTGTTCAGCGACGGCGTGCAGATGCCGCAGTCGATTTATTTCTTCGACGTGACGGGCGTGAACGAGGACATCCTCGGCATGGGCTTTTCGGATGGCGACCCGGATGCGCAGGCTCACCCTGTCGCCGGCTCGATCGTGCCCGTTCCCTGGGCGTCGATGAAGCAGGCCCAGGTCCTCATGACCATGGTGGATGGCGACGGCGAACCACTCATGCTGGAGCCGCGCAACGTGCTTGCCCGCGTCGTGAAGAAGCTCGAAGAGATCGGGCTCAAGGCAACCGTCGCCTGCGAGTTCGAGTTCTATCTTCTCGACAAGGACATGGATCGCAAGGGCCGTCCGCAGGCGCCCATCAATCCGGCGACGGGCTTGCGTGAAACGGCGAACGAAGTCTATG
Organism: Parvibaculum sp.; assembly: GCA_014359855.1. Lineage (GTDB taxonomy): Bacteria > Pseudomonadota > Alphaproteobacteria > Parvibaculales > Parvibaculaceae > Parvibaculum. The sequence continues at coordinate 235 of JACIYQ010000300.1, read as the reverse complement.
GCATCACGGAGCTGGACGGCTTCATGGGCCTCCTGAAGGACATCGACGAGGCCGCCGCCGCGCAGGGCGTGCCCGCGTCGGGCGCCACCGCCGAGTTCGCGCCCGGTCAATATGAAATCAACCTGAAGCATGAAGACGATGTTGTCCGCGCGGGCGATCACGCCATCATGCTTCGTCATCTGATCGGCACCATCGCCCGCAAGCACAACTTCCTTGCGAGCTTCATGGCGAAGCC
>JACIYQ010000030.1 GCA_014359855.1 Parvibaculum sp. | reverse complement strand
TATGCGGGCGGCCCGGTCCGGCTTATCTCGCCTCGCGCGACCTCGAGGCCTTGCGCCCTTCCGCCCAGCGTTTCAAACAGCGACGGGTCCGTGCCCGTCATGAAGGCCTGAAGGTTCAGGCCCACGATTTCGTCGAACAGCGCCGCACGCCGTTCCTCGTCGAGATGCGCGGCGATCTCGTCGAGCAGCAGCAAGGGCGGACGCCCCCTGGCGGCGAGAAGCCGCGCATTGGCGAGCACCATGCCGATCAGCAGCGCCTTCTGTTCGCCCGTCGAACATTGGCGCGCCTCGCGATCCTTCGCGGCGTGGCGCACAAGGAGATCGCTCCTGTGCGGCCCGTCGAGCGCGCGGCCCGCCGCCGCATCGCGCCCGCGCATTTCCCTGAGGCGCGCACGGAACGCATCCTCGACATCGACGGCCGCCGCATCGGCGATGGCCGCTTCCAGCGTGCCCTCGATCGCGACGAGCGCGCGCGGGAAAGGGCCTTCGCACGCGACGTCGAGAGCGCCGCGCAACCGCGCCAGCGTTTCGACGCGCGCGGCGGCAAGCGCGACACCATGTTCGGCCATCTGGCCTTCGAGCCCGGTGAGCCAGGCATCGTCGAAAACATCGTCGGCGAGCAGCCTGTTGCGCTCGCGCAGGGCCCGGTCATAGGCGCCGGCGCGCGTGCCATGCGCCGGATCGAAACCCATTACCAGCCGGTCGAGAAAGCGGCGCCGCTCGCCCGCTGCCTCCACGAAAAGTCTGTCCATGGCAGGCGTGAGCCAGACCAGGGAGACGAGTTCGGCGAGCGCTGAAGGCCCTGCCTGCTCGCCATCGACGCGCACCTGACGGCTGCGCGTGCTTTCGACGCCGGGTTCGATCCCCGTTCCGATCCGGACCGGCCCCTCCGGCGTTTCGAGCGTCGCCGCGACCGCCCATCCGCCCGCGCCGTTGTCGCGCGCGATCTCGGCATAGGGCACACCGCGCAGACCGCGCCCCGGCGAGAGAAGCGAGATGGCCTCGAGCAGGTTTGTCTTGCCCGCGCCGTTCTCGCCCGTGAGCACGACGGGGCGGCCGTCGAGCGCCAGTTCGGCGCGCGCATAGGACCGGAAGTCGGTGACGACGAGACGGCTGAGCCGCGCGCGCGGGCCCGCCAGAGGTGCCGTCACGACGGCACCACATTCTTCCGGCGTTTCCAATGGCCGGGCGGCCGCGAGCAACTCAACCGTTCGAGGCACTCCCTATCCTCTGCTTCCGCTTTCAGCGCAGGCTCAAACCCGCATCGGCATCAGCACGTAGATCGCCATGGCGTCCTCGCTGTCGCGAACGAGCGTGGGCGATCCGGAATCGGCGAAGGCGAAGGTCGCCTCCGCGCCGTCGAGCTGGCCCGTGATGTCGAGCAGGTAGCGGGCGTTGAAGCCGATTTCGAGCGCGGGGCTCGAATAGGAAACCGAAAGCTCTTCCGTGGCGCTTCCCGAATCCGGATTGGTGACGGAGAGCGTGAGCTTGCCCTCGTCGAGATTGAGCTTCACCGCGCGCGACTTCTCGGTGGAGATGGTCGAGACGCGGTCGACGGCTTCGGCGAAGCGCTTGCCGTCAACTTCCATGATCTTGTCGTTGCCCGAAGGAATGACGCGGCCATAATCGGGGAAGGTGCCGTCGATCAGCTTCGAGGTGAGCACGATGCCGCCGAACTCGAAACGGATCTTCGTTTCCGAGACACCGACCGAGAGCGTGCCCGCGTCGCCTTCGAGAAGCTTCTGCAGTTCGAGCACCGTCTTGCGGGGCACGATGACGCCCGGCATGCCGGAGGCGCCGTCCGGCAGGTCGTGATCGACCTGGGCGAGGCGATGGCCGTCGGTGGCGACGGCGCGCAGCGCGTTGTGCTTGCCGCCCTCGACGGCGTGGACATAGATGCCGTTCAGATAATAGCGCGTCTCCTCGGTGGAGATCGCGAAACGGGTCTTGTCGATCAGGCGGCGCATGGCTTCGGCGGGAAGCTCGAAGCGGTGCGGGAGCGAGCCCGCTGCCATGACCGGAAAATCTTCCTGCGGCAGCGCCTGCAGCGCAAAGCGCGAGCGGCCGGCGGTGAGCTGGAGGCGGCCTTCGCCGGCGCCGGTGGAGAGTTCCACCTGCGCGCCCTCGGGCAGCTTGCGCACGATGTCGTAGAGCGTGTGGGCGGAGGCGGTAGTGGCACCCGCCTGCGCGACATCGGCGTCGATCGCCTCGATCACTTCGATGTCGAGGTCGGTCGCGGTGAGGCTCAACTGGCCGTCCTCGGCCTTGATGAGCACATTCGACAGAATGGGAATGGTGTTACGGCGTTCGACAACCGACTGCACATGGTTGAGAGACTTGAGCAGGGCGCCCCGTTCGATCGTGATCTTCATGGTCTCTCTTCAGTCCCCCCGTTTGGGCTC
>JACIYQ010000003.1 GCA_014359855.1 Parvibaculum sp. | reverse complement strand
ACCGCGTGCATCTCGTCGTGGGCTCGGAGAGCCACCCGGACATTCTCGCGAGGCTCGACCCGCGCGTTGAGCTTCACGTCATGCCCTCGCTCGTCCGGGCGATCCATCCGGTGAAGGACATCGTGGCGCTGGTGCAGTGCTTCAGGCTTTTCCGGCATCTGCGGCCCGGCCTCGTGCATACGCATGAGAGCAAGGCGGGGATCGTGGGCCGGTGGACGGCGTGGGCGGCCGGGGTGCCGAGGATCGTCCATGGCGTTCACATTCTCGCCTTCGTGGGAAGCCCGGGCCTGTCCGCCTTCGTCTTCCGGACCATCGAGAAGATCACCGCTCCCGTCACCGGCATGTTCATCGACGTGAGCGAGGGGATGCGAAGCGAATGCCTTTCCGCGGGCATCGGGCGGCCGGACAATCACAGGGTCATATCCAGCGGCATGGAGATCGAGCGGTTTCGCTCCGTGCCTGCCCCCGCCGGCTGGCGGGAGGTGCTCGGTGCGGGCGAAGCCGCGTCGATAGGCGAGGAACGGGAGCCAAGGTTCCTGCTCATGGCCGGCGCGCTGGAGCCGCGCAAGAGGGTGATCGAGTTTCTCGATGTCTTCGCGCTCGTGGCGCGAAGAGTGCCCGGCGCCGTTCTGCTTATTTGCGGCGATGGCTTCCAGATGCCCCTGCTGAAACGGCGGATAGCCGAGCTTGGTCTCGCGGGCCGGGTCGTTCCTCTCGGCTTTCGCGACGACCTGGAAAATCTGATCGCGCTCAGCGACGTCTGCATCCATGCGGCGGAACGCGAAGGGCTGCCTCGCGTCGTCGTGCAGTTCGTGGCGGGAGGCAAGCCCGTTCTCGTGACCCGGCTGCCGGGAATCGACAAGATCGTCAGGGACGGCGTCAACGGCCTCTGGTTCGATCCCTCCGAACGGGAGAAGTCCGCGCTGCTGCTCGCCGGCCTGCTGGAAGATGACCGGCGGCTGAAGTCGATGGCAAGCGCGTCGCGCGATGTCGATGTGAGCGCGTGGGACTTCCGGCTGATGGTCGGGCGGATCGAGGAAGCCTATGCGGAGTTGCCGGCTGCGGCCGGCCCACAGGAGCGTCTCGATGGTTGAAACCCTGGTTCTTCCGCGTGAGCCCAGACGCTACATTCTGAATTCAATTCAGGCGCTTCGCGCTTTCGCCGCGCTGTCCGTCATGATCGGCCATCTGTTCGGCGAGCTGAGCAAGCACGGGTCGATCGATCTCGATTTCATCGGCTTCCCCTGGGCCGCCGGCGTCGACATATTCTTCGTCATCAGCGGCTTCGTCATGGTGTACACCAACTATGAGCATTTCGGCCGGCCGGGGGCCGTCTCACGGTTCGTGACCCGCCGTATCATCCGGATTGTGCCGCTCTATTACTTCTTCACGAGTTTGATGATCGCGGTCGTTCTCGTGGCGCCGAGCGTTCTGGGCACCACGCAGTACGACCCGTGGCAATTCGTGACGTCCTATCTCTTCTTTCCGTATGAGCGGTATGACGGGATGGTCCGCCCGGTTCTTTCCCTCGGCTGGACCCTGAACTACGAAATGTTCTTCTATGCGATCTTCGCGTGCTGCCTTCTTCTTCCTGTTCGGGCTGGTGTCGCCGCCGTCCTGGCCGTGATGGCCTTCTTCGCCGCGCTCAAGTATTTTTTGGGTATTGAAACACTGCCCTTCAGCTTCTGGTTCTCGACCCTCATCCTCGAATTCTGCTTTGGCGTTCTGCTCGGCTTCTTCTTTGTGCAGAAGGGGAAGGTGGCCCTTCCCCGATTTGCATGGATGTTGCCCTTGCTGGCGCCGGCAGTTGCGTTCGTCGCCCTGGGGGCGGCGGACATGGACTCGCCGCTCCCCAACTTCATCCGCTGGGGCGTGCCTGCGGCGCTTTTCGTCGGCGCCGTCGTCTTCTTTCTGCCGGAGGACCTGGAGAGGTCGATGCCGAGGGTACTGGTGGCGATGGGCGACAGCTCCTACGCGCTGTACCTCGCTCATCGCTTCATCTTCGGAGCAGTCGTCGTTCTCTGGACTCATGCCTTGCCCCATCAGGGCGGGTGGCTATGGGCGCTGTTTCTTGTCTCTCTGATTGCAACGGTGGGCGGCGCACACCTCGTTCACCTGATCATCGAAAAGCCTTTGATAGAAGGCCTGCGGCGGTTGCCGGCGTTTCGCGCAGAGCGCGGTCGAGCCGGGCACTGAAGAAGGCCGCTGGCCCGGCCGGCTGCTGCATCCGGCGAGTGAAAGGATCTGGTTTGTTCGATGGTTGAGACAGTTTTCCTTTCGCCCCCGCCGAAGCGTTACACGCTGAATTCGGTCCAGGTGCTGCGCGCCTTTGCGGCTCTTTCCGTGATGGCGGGGCATCTCTTCGTGGAGTTGCGGCAGTCGAGCGGCGCGGAGCTCGACGTCATCGGGTTCCCCTGGCCGTCCGGCGTCGACATTTTCTTCGTCATCAGCGGCTTCGTGATGATCTACACCAACCACGAAGCCTTTGGGGAGAAGGGTGCGCCATGGGCCTTCATTCGCAAGAGGCTCGTTCGGATCGTCCCTCTCTACTATCTGTTCACGACGCTGATGATCCTTCTTGTCGTCCTGATGCCTCAGGTGTTCGACACGGCGCGGTATGATGTCGGCCAGTTCGTCTCCTCCTATCTGTTCTGGCCCTACGAGAGATATGACGGAGCCGTGAGGCCGATCCTGTCTCTCGGCTGGACGCTGAACTACGAGATGTTCTTCTACGCGCTCTTTGCGTGTGCGCTTCTCTTTCCCCTCCGTCTGGGGCTGGCGGGTCTTGTCGTGCTGATGACGGGACTGGTTGCGGCCAGGCCGCTTTTCGGAATCGATGGACAGCCGTTCTCGTTCTGGTTCTCGCCCATCATTCTCGAGTTCTGCTTCGGGCTTCTGATCGGGATTGCCTTCGTGAAGTACGGGAAGATCGACCTTGGCGGCTGGAGGAACGCGCTTCCCTTCCTGCTCGCGCCCGCCGCCTTCTTCCTCTTCGGATCGGCCGATGCTGACCCGTGGCTTCCGAATTTCATTGCCTGGGGCGTGCCCGCGGCGGCGCTCGTCTTCGCCTGTGTGATGTTTCTTCCATGGGAAAGGGAGGTCGCCGTTCCCCGTTTCGCTGTCGCTCTCGGCGACAGCTCATACGCGCTCTATCTGGCGCATCCCTTCATCTACAACGGCGTTCTGCTCGTGCTCTACAAGAGCGTCCCGTCGGTGCAGGCCTGGCCCTGGGTCGTGTTCTTCGTCTGTCTGGGCGCCACGGTCGCCGGTGCGCATCTGGTGCATCTTCTGATCGAGAAGCCGATGCTCAATCTTCTGCGGTAGAGGGACGGTGATCAGGATGAAGAGTTTAAGAGAGATCAATGCTCAAGCGGGCCGAAAGATAAAGGTTGCTATTGCCGCCGTACTGGCGGAGTGCCGACTTCACTTTCCTCTTGAGCTTCCGCATTGGCGATCCCCCGTGAGCTGGGGAGCGAAATCCCCTCGATGGCCGATAAGCGACCTGTCTGAAGCCAGATCGCTTGAGAAGCGTATCCATCGCAGGTTTGGTCCAGAACTGAACGTGATCGGGAGCTTCCAGTAAGGTGGAGGCAAGAGACGGAAAACGCTGCACCACGCGCAAGCAAGGTTCACCGATCGAGGGAGTCTTAATCACGAGGATGCCGCCGGGATTGAGTAGTGCGCCCGCCCTGACAAGAAAGCGGGCCGGTTCGCGCAGATGCTCCACAACGTCCCACATCGTGACGATATCGAACTTCTGGTTGAAGTTGTAGGTCAGAAAGTCCAGGTTTCGAGCGTTAGCGCCTCTGGAGACTGCAAACTCTACGCCTTCCGCCGATATGTCGATTCCAAGAGCGCGGTACCCAAATTCCTCGGCGGCGAGAGCAAAGCTACCGTTCCGCAGCCAACATCGAGCAAGTCCGCAGGTGCGGGTATCATTGGGGCGATATCTTGACTGAGTGCTGTGCGGCATTTCTCCTCAAACACGGCGTCTATGCGATGTCCAGCGTAGTCATGTCTATAGATTTCTTCGATTCGACGGTGCTGTTCATCTGCCACTATAAGCCATGAGTGGCTGCATGTGCCGCATGTTGCGACCTGCAATCTCGAGTCTTCAAATCTCAGATTGGTGTCGAATGTACGTGCTGGTCCCGACGTGCCACAGCACGGACAAGTGGGCAAGGGGTTGTTCATTACTCAAGCTCCTCCAGTTCAGAAAGAAGCACTATCCAGCTTAGGTGATTTTCTTCCAGAAAGCTCTTCTGGACGCTTCCAGAGTGGTCGTAGAATAACCCTTGATGTGCTCGAAGTTGCGGACCGCCATCCGACGCTGCCAGTCGGGATCGCAGGCCGCGATCATCTGCTGTGCAAGCGTCTTCCCGTCGCCCGGCGTATGCAGACAATCCTGTTCCACGAGTTCGGCCGTTCCGCCGGCTGACGAAGCGAGTGCGGGGCAGGCTTGGCTCATCGCCTCCATCAGCGCTCGGGGCAGGCCTTCCTGAAAGCTCGCCTGCACATAGACGTCAATGCCTTCGATCCAGTTCAGAACGGCACCGCCGCGGGGAAGGCTGCCGCAGAACTCCACGCTTTCCTCCACCCCCAATTTTCTCGCCAGCTTGCGCCATGGCGCGCTGTCGCCCGGTCCGAGAATCCTGAGCCTGATATCGTTCCTTTCAATGCGGGCCCGGGAAAAGGCCTCGATCGCCACATCGATCCCCTTCTCCTTGTGGAAGAGGGCGGCGATCATGCCGAAGGTGGCGGCCCCTGCGGCAGGGATGTGCGCAAGCCTGCGGGAAAGGATGCTCTCGTCCGGCTCGGGCAGGTCGACATCCGATGCCGCCAGCGTCTTTCCGGTGGAGGGATAGCGGGCCTGCAGAAAATGCTGCGTGACATAGTGGGCCCAGCCCGCATGCGCCACGGCTCTGCGCATGCGCATATAGGCCAGAGGCGCATAGAGCCGCGAAACGAGGCCACCATGGCTTCTCAAGCCGTCCCAGACGCAGGCAACAACTTCCGCCCCGGCGGGCTTTTCGAGCTTCCGGGCGATGCCCAGAGCCATCAAGCCGATCTCGCTCGGCAGGCGGGCAATGACCGAGTCCGCACGTGCAACGGCTTGCGTGAGCAAGCGCCGCGCTGAAGGTCTGCCGATGGTCAGGCCGCGCAGGGAGGAAAGATTGGGCATCCAGAGAAACGAGATATTCTCCGATGAGCAAAGGCTGTAGCGCGACAGGTCGTCCTTTTCGTCCAGCGCGACGCCTCGCGCGGCGATGGTGACCTCACCGAAGATTTCGACATAGCGATTGAGAATCGTCATGTCGTATTGGCCGTAGGAGTAGATCCCGCCGTCGGCGCCGACGAAGAAGCGGTGGTCGTGGCAAAAGAGAAGGCTCATGCGTCTCACCCGTTCCGCAAGAGGATGTCGAGATAGCGCTGTGCGATGTTATCCACGGCGAAATCCGCCCCCCGTCCGGTCAGCAGGGCCTTGTCGGGTGGGGTCTCCAGCGCCGCGTCGATGGCATCGGCAAGAGCGCGCGGATTTCCGACCGGCACCAGCCGCCCGTATTTCCCGCCGGCCAGAATCTCGGAAGGCCCGCTCGGGCAGTCAGTGCTGACCACGGGCGTTCCGCAGGCAAGCGACTCGGCGATGACGTTTGCGAGCCCTTCCCACCGCGATGAGAGCACGAAGAGGTCCGCAGCCTTCATCCATGAATAGGGGTTGGACGCAAAGCCGGCGAAATCGACATGATCGGAAATGGCCAACGAAGAACAGAGCGCGACAAGCTCGTCCTTCAGCTCTCCCTCACCGAGGATGATCAGCCGGGCTGGCCGGCGCGCAAGGAGACGCGCAAACGCCTCCAGCATGGTCGGGTAGTCCTTCTGGTTGGTGAGGCGTCCCGCAGCGAGGACGACCGGAACGGATTTGTCGCGGAACCACGGGTGCTCCGGTTCTTCCTCGAGTTGCCTGAAGAAAGATGGCGTCACGACGGGGTTGTGGATGACATGGGGCGATGCTTTCCCTCCTGTCAGCCTTCTTATGTCGTCGGCGACGCCCTGGGATATGGCCACCGTGTCGTCGGCGCCGCCGTAAAGAGCCGTCACGAAAATCGGCCAGTGGCGTTCGATCCATTGCGAGGAGACGCCCGCGCTGGCGGAGGGCGTGTTCTGTACGCTCAGGACAAGGCGGGACGGCCAGCGGCAAAGCTTCTTCCCGAGCAGCGAGACGATATGCGTGTGCGCCAGGGCAGGCATGAGCACTGCGGGCCGTTCGCGACGCATATAGGCGTTGAGGGCAGGGAGCGCCTTCAGCATACGCGTCACGCCGAGATCGACGATCCGGACTCGCGGGTCGAGCTGGTTGAGATAGGGGCCTTCCCTGCGCCCGAGAACCATGTCGATCGGCAGGCCCAGCTCCGCGAAGCGGTTTGCGAGGTTGAGCATGGCGCGTTCCGCGCCGCCTCCGCTCATCGCGGAGAGGAAGATTGCGACGGGAGCCTGGCGGCCGCTCTCAGGCATCGTGCAGCAACTCGTCGAAATACTCGATGGTGCGTTTCAGGCCGGGTTCCAGGGAAACAGTAGGCTCCCAGCCGAGCGTCTTCTTGGCGAGGGAGATATCGGGGCAGCGCTGTGTGGGATCATCGGCGGGCAACGGCTTGTAGACGAGCTTCGATTTCGACCCCGTGAGCTCGATGACTTTTTCAGCGAGTTGGAGGATCGAGAATTCGCCGGGATTGCCGAGGTTCACAGGGCCGGTCAAATCCGGTCCGGTGTTCATCAACCGCACGAAGCCTTCGATGAGATCGTCTACGTAGCAGAAGGAACGCGTCTGCGAGCCTTCGCCGTAGATTGTGATATCCCTTCCCTGCAGCGCCTGAACAATGAAATTCGACACGACGCGGCCATCGTTCGGATGCATGCGCGGACCGTAGGTGTTGAAAATCCGGGCTACCTTGATCTCGAGGCCGTGCTGCCGGTGGTAGTCGAAGAAGAGCGTTTCTGCCGCGCGTTTTCCCTCGTCGTAACATGAGCGGATGCCGAGCGGATTCACGTTACCCCAATAGCCCTCCGTTTGCGGATGAACGGTGGGATCCCCGTACACTTCCGATGTCGAGGCCTGAAAGATCGGGATGTGGAGCCTCTTGGCTAGGCCAAGCATGTTGATCGCACCATGCACGCTGGTTTTCAGCGTTTGCACGGGATCGTTCTGATAGTGAACTGGCGAGGCGGGGCAGGCGAGGTTGTATATCTCATCGATTTCCAGATAGACCGGAAAAGTCACGTCGTGACGGATGAGATCGAAGCGTTCGTGCCGCAACAGATGCGCGATGTTGCGCTTCCGGCCGGTGTAGAAGTTGTCCAGGCACAGCACCTCGTGCCCGTCCTCAAGCAGCCTGTCGCAGAGATGCGACCCGAGAAAGCCTGCGCCGCCGGTCACCAGAATCCGTCGAGCATCTGTGTTCATTGCGTTACCTCTGCTGGCGCTCCGTACGGTGGATGGCAGGATAGAGCCGACTGGTTAACTTCTCTTTCGCAGAAAGACAAACAGATCCGTCGCCATAAACGAGGGAACGGTGGCATTCCAGCCTTCCATCAGGCGATAGAGCAAAAGACTGTTGCCGAAATATTTCGGTTCGCCCCGCCAGAGGTAGGAACAGTGTTCCCAGTCGCTTTCGGGAAACATTCGTTTTAGATCGCGCAGTGTATTCAGCTTGTAGCGCGTGGGGAATATATCCTTTTCCTGACGCTTCTCCTGAAGGCTGCTGAGCACGCCGGCGTGCAGTGAATTGGGGATGAGGCGCGCCACGAGCGCGGTTAATCCCCATTTATTGGGCGTGCGGGCGCAAAGCCACCCGCCCGACTTCAGTACCCGTCCCATTTCCGCGGCAAAATGCCTCGGATCGTCCAGATGTTCGAGAACCCAGTCGCTGACGACCATGTCGAACGACGCCGGTTCGAACGGCAGTGTCGCACCAGGCTCGATCAGAACCCTTTCGTCCACACCTTCATTGATGAGAACGGCGTCGTCGACATCGACGCCTATGACCCTGGCGACCCTTCCTTTGAGGGTGCGCAGGTTCCTGCGAAAGAGATTGGCGTCTTCCTGAAACAGACCTCTGCCAGCGCCGAAGTCCATGACGGTCATCTCGGCGCCGAGGAGCGATTGAACACGCGTGAAGAACTGAACGGCGCCTTCGTATCGGGTGAAGCCTCCGGCCCGTACCTCCGGTCGCGTGGTGTTCAGGAAAGAGGCCATCAAGATCGTCTCCACCAGCCTCTACCTGCCCGCGGGAAGCGTGTCTTGCCGGCCCACCGATGTGTATGTGAAGCCAAGAGGGCAGACTTCTTCAGCACGGTAGATGTTTCTGAAATCGACCAGCACCCTGGTATTCATGCTGGCCGCGATTTTCTCTAGGTCCAGCGCCCGGTATTCGTTCCACTCCGTGACGATGACCACGGCGTCGGCTGCCTTTGCCGCTTCGTAGGGGTCGTCGCAATAGATGACCGTATCCGGCAGCAGATGCTTTGCTTCCTTCATGCCTTGCGGATCGTGCGCACGCACGGTCGCGCCGCGTTCGATCAGCGCGGGAACGATGTCGAGCGACGGCGCGTCGCGCATGTCGTCCGTTTCCGGTTTGAACGTCAGGCCGAGAACGGCGACCGTCTTTCCCTTCACGGATCCGTTGCAGACGCGCTCTATCTTGTCGACCATATGGCGCTTGCGCTCGCTGTTCACTTCGACCACGGCCTCGATGAGGCGGGTCGGCGATTGATATTGCTGCGCGGTGCGGACGAGGGCAAGCGTGTCCTTCGGGAAGCACGAGCCGCCATAACCGGGGCCTGCGTGAAGAAATTTCGAGCCGATGCGGCGGTCGAGACCGATGCCGCGCGCGACGTCCTGCACATTTGCGCCCGTCTTTTCGCAGATGTCGGCCATCTCGTTGATGAAGGTGATCTTCATGGCGAGGAAGGCGTTCGCCGCATATTTCGTGAGTTCGGCGGTGCGCCGGCTGGTGAAGAGGATCGGCGTTTCGTTGAGATTGAGCGGGCGGTAGAGCTGGCGCATCACCTCGCGGGCACGCTCGTCTTCCGCGCCCACGACCACGCGGTCCGGCCGCTTGAAGTCGTCGATGGCGGCGCCTTCCCGCAGGAACTCCGGATTGGAGGCAACCGAGAAATCCGCATCGGGCGCCACTCGGCGGATGATGGCCTCGACCTCATCCGCCGTGCCGACGGGGACGGTCGATTTCGTCACAACCACGGTGTAGCCGGTGATGGCAGCGGCGATTTCCTCCGCGGCCGAATAGACGTAGGAAAGGTCGGCATGGCCGTCGCCGCGCCGGGTCGGCGTGCCGACGGCGATGAAGACGGCATCGGCATCCGCGACCGCGGCCGCGAGGCCGGTGGTGAAGGCGAGCCGGCCGGCGAAGCGGTTACCGTTCACCAGAACGTCGAGGCCGGGCTCGTAGATCGGGATCTGGCCCTGCATCAAGGCGTCGATCTTGGAGGCATCCTTGTCGACGCAGATCACCTCGTGTCCGAAGTCGGCGAAACATGCGCCGGACACCAGCCCCACATAACCAGACCCAATCATCGCCACGCGCATGCCGTATCCTCTATCTTGCAGGCTTGCATCCTCACACCGTTCATAGCGGCTTTGAACAATTAAATGAAGTCTCGGAACAGCCCGCAGCTTGCATTCTTATGCATATATGGACCATCTTCCCCAAGTGGCCGATCATGGCAAGTGGACAAAAAGCATGACAGTTCTCGTGACAGGCGCTGCCGGTTTCATCGGCAGTCAAGTTTGCCATTATCTCCTCGATCGCGGCGATACGGTGGCCGGTATCGACGATCTGAATGCCTATTACGACCCCGCCCTCAAGGAAGCGCGGCTTGAACGCTTGCGGGGCCGGAACGGCTTCTCGTTCCTCAAGGGCGACATAGCCGACACCGGCGCCCTGGCGGATGCCGTCCGGGGGCGAAAAATTCTCAAGGTAGTTCACCTCGCAGCCCAGGCCGGTGTCCGCTATTCGCTTGAAAACCCCCGCGCCTATGTCCGCTCCAATCTTGATGGGCATCTCGAAATTCTCGAACTTTGCCGCGGTCTCGGTACGGTCGAGCATCTCGTCTACGCGTCTTCCAGCTCCGTCTATGGCGGTAACGAGAAGGTCCCCTTCAGCGAAGACGATCCGGTCGATCATCCGGTATCGCTTTACGCCGCCACCAAGAAGGCGGACGAGCTGATGAGCCATGCCTATTCACATCTCTACGGCATTCCGCAGACGGGGCTCCGATACTTCACCGTGTATGGCCCCTGGGGGCGGCCCGACATGGCCTACTGGCTTTTCACCGAGGCCATGCTGAGGGGGAAGCCGATCCGCGTCTTCAATGACGGCGATATGTGGCGGGATTTTACCTATGTAGACGACATCGTCCGGGGGACGGTTGCGGCCCTCGATCATCCGCCGCAAGCCGGGGCGGGGGTGCCGCACAGGGTCTACAATATCGGCCACAACAAGCCGGAGCGGCTCGGAACCTTCATCGACATCCTGGAGGAGGTCCTCGGGGTGAAGGCCGTTCGCGAATATGAGCCCATGCAGCCGGGCGACGTGCCCCGGACCTATGCCGATATCGGCGCGATCGGGCGGGATCTCGGCTTCAAGCCCGAGGTCGGCCTCCGCGAGGGACTGACCCGCTTTGCCGAATGGTATCGCGGCTACTTCAAAATCTGAGACTTTCAGGCGTGCCGCCGGGCTCCCCTTGGGGCTTGCTTCGGGGGCCGAAAAACGCTCAATTCCGTCCGTTCCGGGCCGCTTTCAGGGCCGGCCGATGCAACGGGGAACGGATGTGACGGCGACGAGAGCGCGAAGAGCCCTGATCACGGGCATCACCGGGCAGGACGGGGCGTGGCTTGCACGCCTGTTGCTCGACAAGGGCTACATCGTCCACGGCGTGAAGCGCCGCTCATCCTCCTTCAACACCGGCAGGATCGACGATCTCTATCAGGACCCGCATCTCGACAGCGTGCGGCTCTTCCTGCATTACGGCGATCTGACGGACGCCACCAATCTCATCCGGATCGTGCAGGAAACGCAGCCCGACGAAATCTACAATCTCGCGGCGCAGAGCCATGTGCATGTCAGTTTCGAGACGCCCGAATATACGGCCAACGCGGATGCCATAGGCACCCTGCGCCTGCTCGAGGCGATCCGCATTCTCGGCATGTCGGATACCGTCCGCTTCTACCAGGCCTCGACATCGGAACTCTACGGCAAGGCCCAGGAGACGCCGCAGACCGAACGAACGCCGTTCTATCCGCGCAGCCCCTATGCGGTGGCCAAGCTCTACGCCTTCTGGACGACGGTGAACTACCGGGAAGCCTACGGCATGCATGCCTCCAATGGCATCCTGTTCAATCACGAGGGGCCTACCCGCGGCGAAACCTTCGTCACGCGCAAGATCACGCGGGCGGTCGCGGCCATCGAACTCGGCCTTCAGGAAACGCTCTATCTCGGCAACATCGACGCGCGGCGCGACTGGGGCCATGCACGCGACTATGTCGAAGGCATGTGGCGGATCGTGCAGCAGGATGAACCGGACGATTACGTGCTTGCGACCGGCGAGACGCATTCGGTTCGGGAGTTCGTGGAGCTCGCATTCGCCGAGGTTGGCAGGCACATCGCCTGGAAAGGGCAAGGGGTGGACGAGGTCGGTCTCGACGCATCGAACGGCAAGGTGCTGGTGAAGATCGATCCCCGCTATTTCCGGCCTACCGAGGTCGATGTGCTTCTCGGGGATCCAGGCAAGGCACGGCAGAAGCTTGGCTGGCACCACAAGACGGAATTCCCCGAACTTGTCGCCGAAATGATTGCAGCCGATCTGAAGGCCGTTGCCCGCGAAGCGAACCGGATCGGCCGGCATGACTGACAAGCGCTCGGCGCTCGTGACGGGCGTGACGGGGCAGGACGGGGCCTATCTGGTGGAACTGTTGCTCGGCAAGGGATATGCCGTTCACGGTATTGCCCGCGACGTGGCGGCGTTCGATCACGGCAGGCTGGGCAATGCCCGAAGCGATGCGGGCGCATTCCGGCTCTACAATTGCGACATCACCGATGAAGCGGGCTTGAGAGAACTCGTTGCCGCGATCCGGCCGGACGAGATCTATAATCTTGCGGCCCAGAGCCACGTTCCGACGAGCCTTGCCGAACCCCATCGGACGATGGAGATCAACGCCACGGCTGCCGTCAGCCTGCTGAAGATGATTGTCGGCCTCGGCTTCCATGGACACACACGAGTCTTTCAGGCATCGAGTTCGGAAGTCTTCGGTGAAGCGAGCGGGGCCATTCTGACGGAATCGTCGCCCATGCGGCCCTGCAACCCCTATGCGGAGTCCAAATATCAGGCATATGTCGCATCGATGCGGCTGCGTGCCGAAACGGGGCTTTTCGTGGCGAATGGCTTTTTGTTCAACCACGAGAGCCCCTACCGAAGTCCTGCCTTCGTTACCCGCAAGATATCCCTGGCGGTCGCTTCGCAGGCGCGAGGCGGAGGCGCACCGCTCCGGCTCGGCAATCTCGATGTCAGGCGGGACTGGGGGCACGCGCGCGATTATGTCGCAGGCATGTGGCTGTCGCTGCAACGGGACGTGCCGGGCGACTACATTTTCTCGACAGGCGAGAACCATTCGGTTCGCGAATTCGCCGAACTCGCCTTTACCACGGCCGGACGAAAGATTCGGTGGCAGGGCGAGGGGCTTCACGAGGCCGGCTATGACGCCGAGACGACAGAGCGGCTTGTCGAAATCGACCCCGCCTTCTTCCGCCCCAATGAAATCAGCGCGACGCTGGGCGATGCTTCGAAGGCGCGTCACGAACTCCAATGGCGTCCACGAACGGATTTCGCTGAGCTCGTGCGCGAAATGGTTGTATCGGATCTGGACCGAACTCGCTGATCCCTCAGGGTGGCCGTTAACCTACGTAAACGCAGGCTCTCCGCCGAAAGTTGCAGACCGCCGCAAGGCGGACTGGAATGGTTCGCAAATCAATACGGTAATTCGTGGTGGCGGCTGTTTTCGATCAAAGTTTATTGTCCTAGTATCGAGAATACTTCTGCTGTCCTTCGGAGCAGGAGAACGGCTGTTTTCCAATGCGCCGATGGGTAGGCGGCGTTTCGGTGAGCAAAGCCGGGGTTCGTGAGGCATGCATCGCATGCGCATCTGGTTGTCAGCCAGTCTGGCGTGAGGGGACGCCCGTTCATGATGAGTGTTGGCGAAAAATCCGGCGAAGGCATGGCGCGTGGGGAGGGACAGCCTGCGGGAGATGCGCCGCGCGACACGCCGGGATCTTCCGGAGGACGTGCGCCCCGTGTCCACGCCGAGCCGGCGAGAGAGCAGACGCCCGTCTCGAAACGGGTCGTTTCCGACACCATCATGTGTGTGGACGGTATTGTCATCTTTCTCGCGGCTCTGGTTGCGAGGTGGGCCTACATCGTTACGTTCCTTCAGAACAACCCGGAGATAGGCCCCTATGCCGTAGCCGGTACCGTCGGCGCGGCGATCGCGGTCGCGGCGATGCATTATCAGGGGCTCTACGACTTCGAGGTGCTGAGCGAAGCCAGGGGACAGACGAAGCGGATACTTCTGGGCCTCGTTGCGGCGGCGCTGTTTCTGATAGCGGCTGGCTACCTGCTAAAGATATCCGAACAATATTCTCGTGGCTGGTTCATCGTCTGGTTCGCGCTTTCCGCATTTGCGGTGCTTGCGGTGCACGTCATCAATACGCGGGTCCTGCGGTGGCTCCGCGCACTGGGTGCCTTTGCAAGAAACATCGTGATCTACGGTAGCGGCGATATTGCGGAGAGCATCATCCGACGGGTGGCAATGTCGTCGATGAATCTCAGGGTGGTCGGCGTCTTCGACGATCTGTCGCGCGATCAGACGGCGCAAGTCCCGGTGTCGGGCGGGCTTTCCGATCTCATTTCCTTCGGGCAGAAACGGCGCATCGATGAAGTCCTCATCGCCATGCCGATGACAAACGAGTTGCGGATCGCAAATCTCGTCGAGCAGCTATCTTTGCTGCCTGCCGATATCAGGATCTGTCCGAGCGCAACGGCCTTCCGGATACCGCCCAAAAAACTCCTGGACTATGAGGGGTTGGCGGTGCTCGAACTCGAACGGCGGCCCATGGACGGTTGGGCGCCGATCATCAAGAATATCGAAGACAAGCTGCTTGCCTCGGTTCTCCTGATCGCCTTTGCGCCGTTCTTTGCTCTCATTGCTCTGGCGGTGAAACTCGACAGCCGGGGACCTGCCATTTTCAAGCAGCGCCGCCACGGCTTCAATCATGAGGTCTTCACCCTCTACAAGTTCCGCACGATGCATGTGGTCGAGGATGGGACCGGCATGGCCCAGGCGACGCGAAAGGATCCGCGCGTAACGCGGGTCGGACGGTTCCTCAGAAAGACCAGTCTCGACGAGCTGCCGCAACTATTCAATGTGCTGCGCGGCGACATGTCCCTTGTCGGCCCGCGCCCGCACGCGCTCTCGCATAATGAATATTACTCGACGGTTCTGGCGCGTTATGCGAACCGGCACAAGGTGAAGCCCGGCATGACCGGGTGGGCGCAGGTCAATGGCTATCGCGGCGAGACCGACACGCCGGAAAAGATGCGCTGCCGCGTCGAGCACGATCTCTGGTACATCGAGAACTGGTCTGTCTGGCTCGACGTGAAGATTCTCTGCATGACGCCGTTCTACGGATTTGTCGGCACCAATGCTTTCTAACGGCTATTTCTTCACGAGCTTGTCGAGCAAAGGCCGGAACTTCGGTTCGATGTCGGGCCGGTCGAGCGCAAGCGCCACATTGGCGGCCAGATATCCGACCTTGTCGCCGCAATCGTATGTCGTGCCTTCGAAGCGATAGGAAAAGAAGTCCTGTTCTCCCATCAGCGCGATCATCGCGTCGGTTAACTGGATCTCTCCGCCTGCGCCGGGTTTCTGCGTCGCGAGCTTTGCAAAAATCTCTGGCTGCAGAATATAGCGGCCCGAGATGATGAGATCGGACGGCGCCTCTTCGACCTTCGGTTTTTCCACCATGCCTGTGATGCGGAAGGTTTCATGGCCCATGTCGCCGGCGAGGGCGACCACGCCGTAGCGGTTGACATGTTCGTGGGGCACTTCCTCAACGGCAATGATGTTGCCGCCATGCCGGGAATAGACGTCGATCATCTGCGCAAAGCACCCGCGACGCCCGTGGATCAGCATATCCGGCAGGGCAAGCGCAAAGGGTTCATCGCCCACGATGTCCCGCGCGCACCAGACGGCGTGGCCGAGGCCGAGCGGCTCCTGCTGGCGAACGAAGCTTGCTGCCCCCGCCAGAGGACGCGAGGCCTTGAGCATTTCGAACTCCGCAGACTTGCCGCGAGCCTTGAGCGTTGCCTCGAGTTCATAGGCGAGATCGAAGTGGTCTTCGATCGCGCCCTTGCCACGGCCTGTCACGAAGACGAAGTGTTCGATCCCCGCTTCGATCGCCTCTTCGACGGCGTACTGGATGACGGGCTTGTCCACGACGGTCAGCATTTCCTTCGGAATGACTTTCGTGGCGGGCAGGAACCGCGTTCCGAGGCCTGCGACCGGGAAAACGGCTTTTCGGACTTTTCGGGGGGATTTCGAGTTCATAGCTTTTGCTTGTTCCGGGAGACCAGTCTCAACAACTCTCGATGTCTCGTCTGGTTTCGCATTTCTTCCTATGGGCCGCAAGCTGTGACCTCTCCGTGACGAGGCCGGATCACAGAGCGTCTCGCCGGGGTGGAAATCTGCCGGAAACCTTGGTGGATGGCGTTTGCCTACCCGTGACCGGCGCGCGGGCCTTAACCATCGGCGCCTGTCCGGGGATGAAATCTGCCTCGAATTCCCGTACCTTGAACATGTTGGATTCTGGCTGGCTGGTTCCCTTTCCCGTCGGGCAAACTGGATGGAGTTGTGCATGATCTACCCCGTAATACTTTCGGGGGGTGTCGGGTCGCGCTTGTGGCCGACGTCCAGGTCGCTGTACCCCAAACAACTGCTTCCACTGGTATCGGAGAGGGCCATGCTCCTCGAGACGGCGCTCCGCGTCACGGGAGACGACCGTTTCGCCGATCCCATCATCGTGTCGAACGACGAGCACCGGTTCATCATTGCGCAGCAGCTGCGGGAGGCGGGGATCACGCCCCTTGCGCATATTCTTGAGCCCGAGGGGCGCAATACGGCACCCGCCGCCGCTGCCGCCGCTGCCTTCGTTCAGTCCCGCGATCCGAAAGGGATACTGCTCGTCCTGCCTGCGGATCATCACATTGCGGACCTCGAGGCCTTCCGCGCGGCGGTCGAACAAGGTGCCGCGCTCGCCGGCGCCGGCAAGCTCGTCACCTTCGGCGTGGTGCCCTCGGCACCCGAGACCGGCTACGGCTATATCAAACGCGGCGCGCCGCTCCCCGGCGGCAATGCCTATGCGGTGGAGCGTTTTGTCGAGAAGCCGGATGCCGGCACTGCCCGCGCCTATCTTCAGGAAGGCGGGTACGACTGGAACGCCGGCATCTTCATGTTCCGCGCCGACAGCATCCTTCAGGAGATGCGGTCTCACTGTCCCGAGATAGCCGCCCATGCGGCGGAAGCCGTCGTCAAAGGGGTGCGCGACCTCGACTTCCTGCGGCTTGACGGGGCGTCATTTGCCACCTGTCCCTCGAATTCGATCGACTATGCGGTGATGGAGCATACATCCTCGGCTGCGGTCGTGCCGGTCGACATGGGCTGGAGCGATATTGGCTCATGGTCGGCGCTCTGGGAGATCGGCGACAAGGACGCGGACGGTAACGTCGTCAGCGGCGATGTGATCGTCGAGGACACCCGGAACTGCCTCGTGCGATCCGAGGCGGGGCTGACGGCCACAATCGGTGTGGAGAACCTCGTCATTGTGGATACAGGCGACGTTCTCCTCGTCGCGTCGCGGGACCGGGTGCAGGACGTCAAGAAGGTCGTCGATCGGGTGGCCGCCGCCGGCCGCACAGAGCACCAGGCCCACAAGCGCGTCTATCGGCCCTGGGGATTCTACGAGTCGCTCGACGAGGGCCTCCGGCACCAGGTGAAGCATCTCCTTGTATATTCCGGCGCCGCCCTTTCGCTGCAGCTGCATCATCAGCGAGCGGAGCATTGGGTGGTGGTCAAGGGCCGCGCCGAGGTGACGGTGGGAGAGACGCAGAAGATTCTCGAAGAGAACGAGTCCGTTTACATTCCCGTCGGAACGAAACACCGGCTTGCCAATCCGGGAGATGAACCGCTCAGCATCATCGAGGTGCAGTCGGGTTCCTATCTCGGCGAGGACGATATCGTCCGCTTCGACGATGTGTATGGCCGCGAGGTCAAAATGCCGGCGGCGGAATAGGCGTTTCCACGCTCGCTGCCGTATCGGTTCTATCTCCATCCGGATTCCCTCCGCGGTGGATACGTTTCCCCTGATCGGAAAGAGTTTTTAATCCTCTGCGGGCGCGGCGGCGCTTCAAGCGGGCGATCCCGATGATGTCCGGTGCCGCGCTTTCCCTCGGCCTGGTGGGCGTCGGTGCGTTGATCTTCTGAGTTGGCGGGATCGCGCGTTCGTCGATACTGGTCTTTTCGGCGGAATATTGCTCTCCTTCGGTGAGGGGCTTTTCAATGGAAGCCCACCATCGAGACCGGGAGGCTGTTCTTGAAAATCGCCGAGCGCTGGTTCGAGAGATGCGAGATGGGAGATGGCATCACTCTCCTCTATGAGAGCCACGTCCATCCCTTCATCCGCTGCAACATATGGTTCGTTCGGGGCCGTGACCGTGACCTCCTGATCGACACGGGCACAGGGATCGCCTCGCTGAAGGACGCCATTGCCGATCTCACGGAGAAGCCGCTTACCGCCGTCGCGACGCATATCCACTACGATCATGTCGGCTCCCTGCATGAGTTCGAGACGCGTCTCATGCATGAAATCGAGGCGCCGCGCATGGCCGATTATCGCGAGTTTGCGGCGCTGACAGCGGAGGGCTTTCCGCCGGAAATCCGTGCCAGCCTCTCGGGCTACGGGCTCGACGAGGGCGACGGCCTCCTCATCGATGCCCTGCCGCATGAAGGCTACTCGCCCGATGACTACCGCATCACCTCCACTCATGCGACGGTGCATCTCAAGGAAGGCGACGTCGTTGATCTTGGAGACCGGCATTTTTCGGTTTTCCACCTGCCGGGCCATTCGCCGGGATCGCTTGGTCTTTTCGAGAAGGCGTCGAAGACGCTTTTTTCGGGCGACGCGATCTATGACGGGCCTCTCCTCGACGAACTGCCCGATTCCGACATCGCGAGCTATTGCAGGACGATACGCCGCCTTCGCGACCTCGACGTCGATGTTGTCCATGGCGGTCACGATCCAAGCTTCGGGCGCAAGCGCCTCATCGATATCTGTGACGCCTATCTCGCGCGGCGGGGGTAAGGGCCGGCTCCTGCAAGCTCAAGCAGCGGAAGCCGGCCGGTGAAACTCTTCCTCAGCAGGCGCCGCGACGAAGCAGCACGGCGGGGAAGGTCTTGAACATGATGGCGATGTCCTGCCAGAGCGACCAGTTCTTCACATACCAGGCGTCGAGTTCGACGCGGCGCATATAGGTCGTTTCGTTGCGGCCGCTCACCTGCCAGAGGCCGGTGATGCCGGGCTTCGCCGAAAGATAGTATTCCGCATCCTCGCCATAGCGCAGAACTTCGGCGTAGGTCACGGGGCGCGGGCCCACGAGGCTCATCTCGCCGCGGATCACGTTGAGGAGCTGCGGCAACTCGTCGAGGCTCGTCTTGCGCAGGAACTCGCCCACCGGCGTCACGCGCGGGTCGATGCGAAGCTTCTGGTCGCGAGCCCACTCGGCGGCGCGCAGCGGGTCGTTCTCCAGCACCTCTTTCAGGATCGCATCGCTGTCCACATGCATTGTGCGGAACTTGCGGCACTGGAACTCGTGGCCCTTTTCGCCGACGCGGCGATGACCGTAGAAAGCCGGTCCGCCGTCGAGACGGATCAGCATCGAAACGACGCCGAAGAAGGGCAGCAGCGCCAGCAGCGCCACGGAGGCGACAACGAGGTCGAAGCTGCGCTTCATCAGACGCGCCAGCGGCCGGTTCAGATTGTCGGCGAGCGTCAGCATCACGAGGTCGTGGCTGAAGAAGTTACCAGCCTCGAGCGCCAGCGCGCCAATCCCTTTCACCGGGGGCACGATCGAGAAGGCGATGCGGGCGCGATGCAGGGCACGCAGAATATTGTCGAGGCTCGCCATTTCCTCGGGCGAGGGAGCGAGAACGACGAAGCGCGCGCCATGCCGCTCGCAGGCGAGCTTCAGCGCGGCGGAGAGCTGGCCGCCCGCGCGGTAGAGAAGGCTCGACGGGTCGGAGGCATTCCGCTCGGCGGTGAGTTCGGCGAGGTCGAGCGTGCCGGCCACTTCGTAACCGAGATA
>JACIYQ010000299.1 GCA_014359855.1 Parvibaculum sp. | reverse complement strand
CGAAAGGCCGCAGAAACCGGCGCGCTGGACCAGACCGGGCCAGACCTATTATATGGCGCCCTATATCATGACCTCGTGAAAGGTGAACCCGCGCCGCCGGGCGCGGCCATACATACAGGCCCCCGGGCAGAGCCGCAACCGGCGGTTGAGGCTACCCAAACCCTTACCGACGCTGGGGAAAGCGCGCATAATGGCCGACATGAAAAGCAGCATGGGGCAAAGCGTCTCAAGCATCGACCCCGATGAGGTGGCCCGTTTCTCGGCCATGGCCGCCGAATGGTGGGACCCGGCGGGCAAGTTCCGCCCGCTCCACAAGTTCAATCCCGTCCGGCTCGCCTATATCCGCGAGCGCACGGTCGCTCATTTTGGCCTCGATCCGAAGTCCATTCGCCCGTTCGAGAGCCTGCGCTTCCTCGACATCGGTTGCGGCGGCGGGCTCCTGTCGGAACCCATGGCCCGGCTCGGCGCGCAGATGGTGAGCGCGGACGCCTCTCAGAAGAACATCGCGACGGCGAGTATCCACGCCGCCGAACAGGGCCTCGACATCGACTACCGCTGCACGACCGCCGAAGCGCTGGCGGAGGCGGGCGAACGCTTCGACGTCATCCTCAACATGGAGGTGATCGAGCATGTCGCCGACCCGATGCGCTTCCTCGCGGATTGCGCGACCATGCTGAAGCCGGGCGGCCTCATGTTCGTGGCGACGCTCAACCGCACGCTGAAGGCGCATGCCTTCGCCATCGTCGGCGCGGAATATGTGCTCGGCTGGCTGCCGCGCGGCACGCATGACTGGAAGAAATTCATCACGACGAACGAGATGGAGGCGGGCATCGCGCAGGCGGGGCTCCGCCTCAAGGAACTGACCGGCGTGAGCTACAATCCGTTCGCCGATACATGGTCGCTCGGGCGCGACACGGATGTGAACTACATGGCGCTGGCGGAACGGCCGGCGCCATAGGGCAAGACGCGAAGGGGGCACATGAAGAGCTGGGCGGGAATTTGCACGGCGGGCTTCCTGCATGCGGCGCTGAGTGGCTGCGGCGAGGGCAACGATCCGGCAAAACCGGTGACGCTGAGCCCGGCGTGGACGGAACTCTATGCCGCAAGCTGCAAGACCTGCCATGAGGACCCCGCGACCGGCGCGCCGGCATCGTCAGCGCGAGTGCGGCGCCGATCCGCGCGGTCGGCGCGGGACGGGCGCCGATATCGGTTCGCTCTCGACATTCGTGACAGACATGCGGCTGATGACGGCATCGGGCGAGACGCTCGACCTCGATGCGAAAAGGACGCCCGGCCTCTTCCAGGCGGCACGCGTGTCGCTCGGTGCGCTGGGCATCGTGACGGAAACGACGCTTGCCGCCCGCCCGCTCTACAAGCTGAAGAGGCGCACCTGGGTCGCGCCCGTCGAGGAAATGCTCGAAGCGGCACCCGAGCTCTGGGCGAAGTACCGCAATTTCGAGTTCTACTACACCCCCTATTCCGGCATGACCATCGGCATCGTCAACGACGAGACGGACGAGCCCGAAACGCCCGAACCCGTGAACGAGGACGATGACGGGTTGCGCCAGTTGCAGCAGTTGCAGGACTGGCTCGGCTGGGCGCCTTCGGCGCGGCGCTGGGTGATCCAGACGATTTTCGGCGGTATAGAACCGGAAACCCGCATCGACTATTCGCACAAGACGCTTTCGAGCGAGCGCAACGTGCGCTTCAACGAAATGGAATATCACCTGCCGCGCGAAGCGGGCCCGCAAGCGCTGCGCGAGATCATCGCGGCGATCGAGGACAACAATGTCGAGGTCTTCTTCCCGATCGAGTTCCGCACCACCGCGCCGGACGACATCTGGCTGAGCCCTTTCTACGGGCGCGAGAGCTGCTCCATCGCGGTGCATCGCTTTCACGAAGAGGACTACACGCCCTATTTCAGCCTGATCGAACCGATTTTCCGCAAGCATGACGGCCGCCCGCATTGGGGCAAGCTCAACACGCTGAAGGCGGCGGATTTCGCGGGCCTCTATCCGAAGTGGCGGGATTTCCTCGAGGTGCGGGCCGAACTCGATCCGGAGGGACGGTTCCTCAATCCGTATTTGAGGGATATACTTCAATCAGGGTGACAATGGAGGGGCTGCAATGTCAGAAGTATGCAAATTCTGGCTGAATTGGGGCATCCAGTTAGCTATTGCGACCGGCACAATTGGCGCAGTGATTGTTGCCCTGTTTGGAAATTGGATTCG
>JACIYQ010000298.1 GCA_014359855.1 Parvibaculum sp. | reverse complement strand
ACGGCGACGATGCCGCGCTCGATGCGGCGCTCGCCCATCTGAAGCAGGCGGCCGCCCATGCGCCGAACGAGACCTTCATCTGGTCCGAACTTGCGCGCACGGCGATGCTGCAGGGGGCGGAGGCGGGCAGCGTCATTCCCTGGCTGCGTCTTTCCTCGCTCACCGGCCGGTTCGAGCTTTCCTCCGTCCTCATGCGCCCGCCGGTGGCGCTTTCCCATTGGGACGAGCTTCCGGAAGACCTGAAACAGCATGCACGGCGGGATCTCGGTGGGTTGTGGGCGAGGCCGCAGCTTCGCGGACGCCTCGCCCGGCTCTATCTCGGGCTCGGCTACAGGGAGCGCGCCATTCTCCTCGACGAGCTGTTCGCCGACCGGGAGCTGCGGGCGCGCTTTCTGAACGTGTATGTGCTGCCGCGCGCCCGGGCGGGCTAGCCGCCGCCCGCCTCGCTCCGCCGCTCCTGGGACCAGGACTGGCTGACGGCGACCCCCATGATGAAGGCGTAGAGGAGGGCGACTGCGGGAATCTGCAGGCTGAAATCCACCACCGCGTGAAGGCCGACCAGCACCGTCGCGGCCACGCCGATCGCCGGGGCCGTGCGGTCGCGCCGCCGCCGCCAGAGCCCGCGCAGGGCCTCGGCCGCGAGAAGCAGGATGGACAGGTTCAGCAGCAGCGCCGCCGGAATGCCGAGTTCCAGCATGGTCTCGAGATAGGTGTTGTGGGCCTTGTCCCAGTAGCGGCGCAGGTCGAGGCTTTCGGGCCTGTAGGCCGCGAAGACCTCGCGGAAGGTGCCGTAGCCGGTCCCGGTCCAGGGCACGGTGCCGATCGCCTCCATGGTCGTCTCGTAGACGGTGCGGCGCGCTTCCCAGTTCGCCGCCGTCGCGTCGGCATCCGATAGCCGCTCCGCGAGAAGGCCGCCGCCGAGCGCGAAGGCGAGCCAGATCACGATCCCGACCATGGCGGCGATCGCGGTCGCGTGCCGGAGGCCGAAACGGCGCCGCCTTGCCAGCGCCGGCATCAGCACCAGCAGGCCGGCCATGCTGCTGGCCACGCCCGCGCGGGAGCCGGTGAAGACCAGCGCCAGCAGAAGGGTGAGCGTCGCGGCGGTGAAGTGGAGCGAGCTGCTGAAGATCGTCTCGGCCACCATGACGATCCGGTGACGCAGCGGCCTGTCGATGGCGAGCAGATGGCTGAAACTGCCGACGAAGGAGGCCGCGGCGCAGACGAGGCAGAGCCCGGCGAAGGTGGCGAAGGAATTGCGGTTCACGAAGGTGCTCGTCAGCGCGGATTTGTAGGCCCATTTGTCGTAGAGCAGGATCCACTCGTTCCCGGCCGTGTAGACGGCGATGCCGTAGACGGCATAGGCCGCGCCGATAAGGGCGACGGCGGCGAGGGCGAGGCGGGCGCGCGCGGGCTCGCGGGCGAGCTGCAGCGCGAGCCAGAAGACGGCCGCATAGGAGAGAAGCCGCATCAGGCCCGAAAGCGTCCTCTCGGGATTGACGGAAATCGTGTGCCGCAGCGGCGTTCCCAGCGCCTCCGCCGCCACGCCCCAGATCGGGTCTCCCCAGCCCGCCGGCAGGACGGGCAGGGCCTGGACGAGAATCCACAAGGCGACGAGGCCGAACAGGATGAGCGGCGCGCGGATCTTCGCCGGCGAAACCGCCATGCGCGCGGCGCCCGTTCCGGCGCAGGCTGCCCATGCGACGAGCAGGACGCCCAGCGCGAGCGCAAGAAGGGCGGCCGGCAGCGGCCGGCTGCTGCCGAGGGGAAGGGGCGCGAGCGCGACGGCGGCGATGAGGGCGCCGAAAAGAATCCCTTCCGACCGTCCTCCGCGCCGCGCAGGCTTTGGCTTTATCGCTTCCCCGGTAGTAGACTTCATTGGTTCGTCCGGCACAGTCGTTACGGTCGGGCCGGTCCGGCGGTCTTCTCGCCCCAGCGCATTCTCCCCCGGTGATGCCCGTGGAGACACTGCCACCTCAGGCGTGCCGGGACCACACGGAATTTGGGGGCGACTTACTGCCGATGCGTCTTCTCTATATCCATCCGACTCCGGTGCCGAGCCGGGCCGCCAACGCCGTGCAGGTCGCGAAGATGTGCGCCGCCTTCGCGCGGTCGGGCGTGGATGTCGCCCTCGCCATTCCGTCCGCGAAGGATGCGGCGCCCCCCGCCGAGGCGATCGCCCGGGCCTATGGCCTTCGCGAGAGCTTCACGGTCAGGCCCCTGCGCCGCCGGATCTCGCGGGGCGCATCCTCGTCGCGCATGACGGCGCGGACGTGCCGGCGCCCGTGCCCGCGGCGCAGGAGCGGCGTCTCGCGGGAGAGTTCAGGAGGGCGCGTGGAAAAACGGAGCCGGGTTTTGGCACGGCACCCTTTGCCTGGTTTTTCATTCGGGATGCAGTTTTCTGACATAGAGTGTCGGTATCACGCTAGCAGGAATCGAGCCTGTGGAGTAACCGGCAGTCTGACGAGCGCCTTGTGGGACGGCCATGAATTGAGGGGACATGTCGCGGCTTCGTAAAATAATCGGCTTCGTTTCACCGAATCTTGGAAAGCGGATACCGGACATGCGTTATGCCGCTTCCGTGCTGTCTCGTATGATGGGACAAATCGAACATGAATGCACGGTGTGTGGGTACAACGGCCGGTTCGTGGCAGCCGGTCATCCGCCGCGATATGACGCTCGCTGCCCGGAATGCCGATCACTGGAGCGTCATCGGCTTCTGATGCTTGCCTTCGATCGCTTTCATCTAATCGAAGAAGGTAAGCGCGTTCTCCATTTCGCGCCCGAGCCTGTGTTGCAGGATTATCTCAGAGGCCGCGCCGGGGAATACAAGACAGGCGACCTTGCGCCGGGTAGAGCCGACTTCGAGTTAGATATCGAGGCTCTCGATCTGCCGGATGAGAGCTTCGATATTGTCATCGTGAATCACGTTCTCGAGCACGTCGACGATGCCAAAGCCCTTGCCGAGCTGTATCGCATTCTTGCCCCTGGCGGCATTCTTATCTCGACCGTTCCGATCATCGAAGGCTGGGATGTCAGTTACGAGAACGCGGCAATTACGACCAAGGCGGATAGAGAGATTCATTTCGGGCAGAACGATCATGTCAGATACTATGGCAGAGACCTGAGAGACCGGATCAGGACAGCAGGCTTTTCTCTCGATGAGTTTGTCGGGAGCGGGTTGGAAGTCGTTCGCTACGGGTTGCTTCGCGGCGAGCGCGTGTTTATCGGTCGCAAGTGATTGAGCCCTGAAAGCCACGAATCGTGACAATGCCTGCTTCGCAGCCGAAGAGCTTGAAACAACGGTTCTTCTCGGCCGCCGCGCTCAGTATCGCGGAACGCATTCTGACTTTCCTCATCCAGACGGGCACGACGCTCATTCTGGCGCGCATCCTGATGCCGGCCGATTTCGGACTGGTCGGCATGGTGATGCCCGTCATCATGGTGTTTCAGGTGATGGGCAATATGGGGCTTACCATGGCGGTACTCCAGCGCCGCGAGGTAACGCCGTCGCAGCTATCATCGCTTTTCTATTTCAATATGAGCGTCAGCGTCGTGCTCGCGGGCGTGCTTTACCTGTCCGCGCCACTCATCAGCAATTTCTATGACGCACCGCAGGTCGATCCGATCGCCCAACTTTTCAGCCTAGTCATCCTTTTGGCAGGTGCGAGCGCACTTCAGACCTCCCTTCTGCAGCGGGAATTGAAGTTTGGGGCCATACTGGTGGCGCACGTCATTTCGCAGATCGGCTCGTCGGTTGTTGGCATCTGGATGGCGCTGGAAGGGTTCGGTTTCATGGCGCTTGCCTGGCGCTCAGTTTCGCAACCGGCTATCTACTCGGGGATAGTCTGGCTGCGGAGCGGCTGGTTGCCCGGCCTGCCGGAGTGGAGTGTCGAGGTGAAAAACATGGTCGGCTTCGGCGGTTTTTCGGCCGGGTTCAATCTGCTCAACACCATGGGACGGCAGATAGACAACGTGTTGATCGGATGGCGCTATGGTCCTCATGAACTGGGGCCATACTCTGTTGCTTATCGAATATTTGTTACTCCAAATCGAATGCTCGCCGGGCCGTTAGCTCAGGTTGTGATTCCAGTTCTTTCCCGACTTGTAGACGACCCCAAGCGATATAGCCGATGGTTCCTATCTATCCTGCGCCTACTTACTCTTGTTATTTTTCCGCCGCTCTTTGCGCTTTCCCCTGTCTCCGGCGCTTTGGTGAATGGGGTCCTCGGTTATCAGTGGTCTGCTGCAACTCCGATCGTGGGGTGGCTTCTTCCAATAGCGGCGCTTCAGGCTAGCTACACAACTATCGGATGGCTGATGCTTTCAATTGGACGGGCAGACCGACAAATGCGCTGGGGACTGATTTCTATCCCGGTGTTCATTCTGTCGTTTGTGGTCGGTCTTCCGTGGCGCGCTGAAGGAGTGGCCATTTCATACGCGGTTGCCAATATAGCTATGTTCGTTCCTGCGTTCTGGTACGCAACTCAGGGTACGCCAGTTACTCTCACAGAGATTTTAAGAGCGCTTTCCCCAGGCGTCGGAGCAGCGATTGCCTCTTTCGTCGGCGTATCTTTTGTCATCGAGTTCGTTGGAATCAAATCCACGCTGCCAGCAGTGCTGGTGGCATGCGGCATCGCTGCAGTAGTCACGCTGCTTGTAGCTATATTTTATTATGGATGGTCAGCGGTGACAGAAGCGCCTAGAAAAGTCCGAGACTTCGGCTTATTCGGCGACAAAAATCGCTCATGAGAATATAGTATTCGGATCTACGTAAGTAGATTTTTCATCTGGGACACTTGCTATATTCTTCGATGTATTTAAGGATTTCTTCGATTTCGAATTCTTTGTTTGTCCTGAACTCTGCCATGCGTCCATGCATATTCTCTAGTACTGCAAAGCGTTCGACAATCTTGTATTCATCTCTTCCCTCATAATCATCAATTAATATTATACAATTGCTGTCCTTCTTTAAATTTAGGATGCTAACCAAGGCGCATGCCGCTCTGAAACGTCCATCAATTAATATCAGGTCCGGCTCAACTTGGCGTTCGGCGAATATTTTCCATGGCTCTTCGGTGTACCGACGCCATGCTTGAATTCTTGAGGGCGTAGGTTCTGTAGCAATGGGGTATCCCCACGCTCCTGTTCTGCCAATATCAATCGGCATAAGTTTAATAAACTGACCGTCCTTGCGGGGCGCTAATTTTTTACGCACAGAACGCAGGAAGTGGCGATTGCTTTCGACGCTAACAAGCGTCTGAACAAATCGTTGAGCGAGCAGGGTCGACCCTCCGCTTCCATACTCTAGATAATGTTTGCTCTCTCTAATTTTCCTAGAAAAATACTCCGTAGAGACAGCATCAAAATGAGGTGATTCTGGGATGCGGTGTCCTGAAATATAGTCGACATAAAAGCGCTTCAGCCGCTTCTTGCCCTCGGTTGCCAAGTTGATCATTATGTCTTCTCGATCCGCGTAACGGTTTCACGCGCCATGCAATTGAGCGCTTACAAGTCGGGTCTTGCTACTTCATCTTACCCAAAACTGTTCTGCCTGCAGCAGGACATGTAAGCGTAACCTGATTTTGTTCGTCGTATTCGCGCGAATGCCACCCAAACAGCGAGCTATTTTGAAGACCTCATTTGTGCAGGGCTATCCTGCGACTTAGGGCTGTGCAACATTTGGAGTTCGAAAATTGGGGGTTGGCTTGTCGTCGTGGGCCGGTAGATGCCAATACGATCAAAGTGGTCGAGAAAATTGGGATACAATGGTTCGTTTTTCCGTCGTCATCCCGGTGCATAATAAAGTCGCTCACGTCCTGGAGGCGATAGAGTCCGTCGTTGCCCAGACATATGCACCTTATGAAGTGATCCTCGTAGACGATGCGTCCACGGACGGAAGTGCCGAACGCATTGCTTCGGTTAAGGATGATCGTATTCGCATCCTTAAGCGTAGCGAACCGGGTCCCGGTGGCTATGCTGCGCGAAATCTCGCCATTAAGGAGGCGAAGGGCGACTGGATCGCGTTTCTCGATGCGGACGATGCATGGAAACCGGATCATCTTGAAAAGGTGGCGGAGGTCATTGCGGGGGCCGACAAGGCCGTCGGTGTGATTTTTACCGGATT
>JACIYQ010000297.1 GCA_014359855.1 Parvibaculum sp. | reverse complement strand
CGACGGCGGCAAGCGCCGGCAGAATTCGCGTCATCTTCATGGGAAATGTCCTCTCCGCCTTTTCCGGATCGCGCGGGCGGCGGACGCCGGTGGATTTGCTATGGTAGGCCCGAAGCCGGGTCGAGCAGCATCCTAGCAGCCTCGCCCGTCATGCAAGAGGTCAGACATATGTATTTGGGGCTCATTCGCAAAGGTCCGCGTAACCACATCGGCGATATTGGCGGCATTCTCGTCGGCAATGCCGGGGACGAGGCGGTGAGAACCGGCGTCACGGTGGTGCTGCCGGAGGCGCGCGCCGTTGCGGGCGGCGATGTGCGTGGCGGTGGCCCCGGCACGCGCGAGACGGATCTGCTCGATCCCTCCTGCCTCGTCGACGCTGTGGACGCCGTGGTGCTGTCGGGCGGTTCCTCCTGGGGCCTCGATGCGGCCTCGGGCGCCGCCGCCTGGCTTGGCGCGCGCGGGCGCGGCTACCGCGTCGGCTCGAGCCCCCTCGTCTCGCCCATCGTGCCCGCCGCGATCCTGTTCGACCTCGCAAATGGTGGAAACAAGCAATGGGGCGAGGAGCCGCCTTATCGGATGCTCGGAAAGGCCGCCTGCGAAGCCGCCGCCGTGGATTTCGCGCTGGGCAATGCAGGTGCGGGTCTCGGCGCGACCGCCGGGAAGTATAAAGGCGGCCTCGGCTCCGCCTCCGCCGTCGCGGAAAGCGGCCTCGCCGTCGGCGCGTTGATGGCAGCCAACCCCTTCGGTGCCGTCGTCGCTCCCGGCACGGACCGCTTCTGGGCCGCGCCCTTCGAGATGGATGGTGAGTTCGGCGGGCGCGGCATGCCCGGCGCGGGCGGCTTCGCCGCGCTCGATCCGCTGGCGGGCTCCAAGGCCGATGTCTCG
Source organism: Parvibaculum sp. (assembly GCA_014359855.1). Taxonomy (GTDB): domain Bacteria; phylum Pseudomonadota; class Alphaproteobacteria; order Parvibaculales; family Parvibaculaceae; genus Parvibaculum. Next base: position 22,675 of record JACIYQ010000297.1, on the reverse strand, counting down.
CCCGGCGGCAACACCACCATCGGCGTCGTCGTCACCAATGCGGACCTCAGCCCCGCCGACGCCCGCCGCGTCGCCATCATGGCGCAGGACGGCATTGCCCGGGCGGTCCGGCCCGTCCATACCCCGGTCGACGGCGACACGATCTTCGTGCTGGCGACGGGGGCCTGTCCGCTCGGGCATGAGGCCCGGCACGTGGCACTCTCGGCGCTCGGTGCGCTGGCGGCCGACTGCGTTGCCCGCGCCATTGCCCGCGCCGTCTACGAGGCGGAGACGCTCGGAGCCGCCATTTCCTACCGGGATCGCCACAAAATCTGATCCCCGGCGGGGCGGCGGGTTACGGCGGTTTTTCAGGCGCAGCCCCCCGGATTTGGCTTGTTCGCCCCCTTGCCTTTGACCGCTCAAAGCTTTAAGAGTGGCCCGCCTTCGACGAGATGGCGGATCGCTCCGCCCGCCCCCATGGGGCCCCGCGATGTGCATGCGCCCGTAGCTCAGCTGGATAGAGCATCAGACTACGAATCTGAGGGTCGGACGTTCGAATCGTTCCGGGCGCACCATTTCTCTCAATGACTTACAATGTTTTTGAGAGCTGCTATAAAGTCTTAGGCTCTCCCTAGGCTCTTCATCTCCATATGTCATTGAATAAAAAGGGAAATTCCGTGAGTCCCAAGACCGTGGATATATTGAGCGCTATGGCGCGATGAGGCTCTCAATTTGCCGGAGCAGAGGTTTCTCATTTCCGTGAAAACTCACGATCATCGCCTTGAGAAACACTCCCGGCTCAAGCCTTTGTAGATTAATCGGATGGCCGGCTTGATCGGCGAGGAGCGCCAGAAAGGCCGTCTGAGTACGGCCGTTGCCCTCGCGAAAGGGATGGATGGCGTTCAGCGTTGCGAGGAACGCCGTTGCCTTTTTTGCAAACTCTTCTGCTGTCAGATCGCGAAAATAGCGCTGCTTCTTCAGATCGTCGAAGAGCGCGGACATTTCCCGCTGAATGTTTTCAGGATAGCAGAAAGCACTGCCGTCTTTGGATATCCGGACGGTTCGGAACTTGCCGGCCCAGGCATAGATATCCTGAAACAGGTGGTGATGAAGCGCACGGTAATGAGTAACGCTCAGCCTGCCGGAGGGTAGAGGCTCATCCGCGCGCTGCGTCGTGCTTGCTGTCTCGAACGCATCAAGTGCGGCTTGCATGCGCAGGCCGGGAATATTCTTGAGAACGGTCGTGCCAGGGTAGCAATAAGGGTCTGCGACCGCGTCGTACATGGAGGAGGCGGCTATCGCGTCTTGCCGTATTTGGCAGCGATGGCCTTGCGCCGCTGTTCCGGAGAGAGCCCTTTCCGGTCGAACTCCCGGAACTCGGCATCCATCGCCCGGGACATCTTGATACCCTCGACGGCGCTGATTTTCGCAAAGCCTTGGCGGCCAAGAGTAAAGCCCTTGGCAAGGCGCTTGCCGGATTTGGTGGTCGGTCCGCTCATACAATAATTATAGCACGAACCATTTCCTCACAAAGCTCAACTTTATCCCTGAATTGCCTTCGTACCGCCCGGCGAAAGTGTCGTCGCGCTGAATGGCTGCGACGGCATGCCGTCGATCATCAGCTTCAGATAGATGCGGTGATTGGGGAGGTTCATCAGGTCGAGCATGTCGAATCGCGGCTCGAACTCGCGGGCGAGGAGAACCGCGTCATACGGCCCGATCCGAAACGAAACCAGCGTCCCGGCATTGCCGAGAACCGCATGGGCGACATCCGGGTCGAGCTGATGGAGATGCTGGTTCGCGAGGACAAGTCCAACCCGGTATTTCCTAAGTTCCGAAATCATGCCGGCGATGCTCAAGGTCGTGAAGGTCTGGAACTCGTCCATATAGAGGAAGAAGGGAAGACGTTTTTCTTCCGGTGTATCTGCCCGGCTGAAGGCGGCGAGCCCGATGGTGGTGACGAGAAGGCTGCCGAGAAGCGCGGCACTGTCGTCGCCGATCTTGCCGCGCGCGAGGTTGACGACGACGATCTTGCCCTCGTCCATGAGTCGCCGGAACCGGAGCATCTCTTTGGGCTCGGTCAGAATTCGCCGAAGCGTCGGATCTGCGAGAAAAGCGCCGATCTTGTTCTGGATCGGTGCTGTCGCATCCGCCCGGTAGCGCCAGGAATATTGCTCGAACTCTTTCTTCCAGAAATTGCGCACCGGCTCATTGGCAAGCGCGTCTGCCACCCGCTGCCGGTAGTCCTTGTCGTTCAGCATCCGCAGGACATCGTCGAGTTTGGCGTGACCATGTTCAAGCAGAGCGAAGAGCACATTCCGCAGCACATGCTCCATACGGACGCCCCAGGCATCCGCCCAGTGTTTCTTCAGGGCCTCCATGAGGCCTGAGGAGGGCCTCACGGCGGAAGAGATCGCAGCCCGTTTCGGACTGCCGGCGAAAGTCGTCATCCAGCGGCTGAAGCTTGGCGCGGTCTCACCGCGCCTGATGGCGGCCTACCGGGCGGACGAGCTGACGCTCGACCAGTTGATGGCCTTCGCCATCACCGACGACCATGTGGCCCAGGAAGCCTTCTGGTTCGATACGCCTCATGGCCATCGCTCGCCCCAGGCGATCCGGCGTCATCTCACCAGCGCCCTTGTCGAGGGTGGGGACCGTCGGGCGCTCTTCATCGGCGTCGAAGCCTATGAAGCGGCGGGTGGGACGGTGATTCGGGATCTCTTCCAGCCCGAGTCCGAAGGCTATTTCGCGGACAGCCAGCTTCTCGACCGTCTCGTGGCCGAGAAACTCGAAACCGAAGCCGGGAAGGTCCGGGACGAAGGCTGGTCCTGGGTCGAGGTGATGCCTGAGACCGACTATGGTGCCCTTGCGAAGTTCGGCCGCGTGAAGGCCGGCGAGATCGCCCTGTCGGACGAAGATGAGGCTCGGCTCACGACGCTTGCCGAGCGCTACGACGAACTCGTCGCGGCGCTTGAAGAGCAGGAGGACGAGGCCATGTCCGCCGAACTCGACAAGATCATCGAGGAAATGGATGGGCTTGAAGAGCAGCACCTGGAGTGGTCCGAGGAAGACCGGAAGGGTGCCGGCGTCATCCTGAGCCTCACGCCTGAAGGCGAGCTTGAGGTGAATGCCGGTCTCGTCCGGCCCGAAGACCGGAAACGCGAGGAGGAGAACGAGGACGGGCAACCGTCACAATCGCCTGAGCGGAAGGAGAAGAGCAACGGGCGCCCGGAGGGCTACTCCGACGCTCTTCTGACCGACCTCTCGGCGCACCGCACCGCGGCGCTCCGGGAGATGCTGGCCGGGAACCCGAAGGTGGCGCTAGCCGCCCTTGTTTACCGGCTGGCAAAGCCGCTCTTCTTCGAACGCTTTGCTTCCTCATGCCTCCACCTCCAGCCCTCCTTCATCGAACTCGGGGGTTTCTCGAAGACGGTGGGGGAGAGCCCGGCGGCAGCCGCCTTGCTCGCACGCCACACGCAATGGTGCGAGAGGCTACCGGAGGCAGAACACCTCTGGTCCTGGCTTCTCGATACCGAGCAGGAGGTGTTGCTCGATCTTCTCGCTTATTGCGTCGCGCTCACGCTCGACGCCGTGCATCGGAAGACCGAGAAGCCGCGCCGTTGATTGAGATGGAAGAGGGTGCGGCCGACATGGTGCACGGGGAGCGTTTCGTCAAGCGCTTTCGCTCGCAGCTCATAAGGGTCGAGCGCTTCCAGTTTCTTGCGTGCCGTCACATCGTCCGGCATCAGCCCGTGTGCAATGAGCAGCGACATGAGGTTCGAGCGTCGTTTCAGATAGCGGTCGCGCCTTCGTCGCGCCCCGCGCGCCACACGCCGGTCGGCGGCGTTTGACTCCTTCGATTTCGGATCGCGCCCGTCGGGATAAATGCGGACACCGCCTGGACCGAGACCTGTGGCCTGGTCCTCGTCATCCAGCCAGACGACGAACCAGCCGAGCGAATTCGATCCGACGTCGAGACCAAGGCGATATGGGCGGTAGCGCCTGCTATTGTCGGCCATCATTCCCCCCTTTACGTGGTGACCCTCTTCACTATTGCGTCCGATCTTGACAAATATCCGCATTACGGGAAAGATTATTTGAGGTGTACGGCTCGGAAGGTTTTGCCAACTTAGCGGTCTGGTGATTGAGGGCCTCCCGTTAACAAGTCGAAAGACACCAAATGGGGCGAGCTGCGGCTCGCCCCTTCTTTTTGAATTGCTGGGTACACGAATCTACCGTGTCCGAAACATAACCGCCCCTCGACTCCCACCCCCTCCCTGCCTAATCTTCTCCTGCCCACTGGTGCGGCTTCGCCAACCTGGGGCGTCGACGCTCCCTTTCCAAAGGGAGTTGTTCGATGGCTCAGTACCAAAAGCAGGTCGTATCCAAAAAGGAGCTGAAGACTGTCTGTGGCATCCCGTATTCCGGCCAGCATATTGCGCGGCTCGAAGCGGCCGGGGCGTTCCCCAAGCGGATCAGACTCGGCCAGAATCGTGTTGTGTGGTTGCTGTCGGAAGTCGAGGCATGGCTGGACGCGCGGATCGCATTGCGAGACGCATGAACCTACCGCTGACACTTCCTTCTGAAGGGTCCTTGGGGACCGGGTCGCTCCCGGTCCCCATCTTTTGGGGGCACCGGAAGGCCTCCTCACCCGGGCGATAGGCTGGGGGATACAGAGGGCGATACCGTATCGCCCTTCCGTCCACGGAATTCTTCCAAATAACCGAACGGAATCAATCTGTTGTGCTTGCTGTCTGCCCTTACCCGTAGTCCGACTTATTACTCCGTATCCTGCCTAATAACCCACCCCTGCCACCCAATCTCCTTGACTCTCTCCCCCTCCTTCCGCTTCGATCCTCGCAGTATCTGTAAATCGTGTGACGTCGAGTGATCTCTCAGGACAAACAGGGGGGAGCGCCCATGCGCGTGTCGATCGAGCATAAGGAAGCGGTATCGGGTCTCATCAAGAAAGTGCCGCAGGTCGAGGTGACGGCGGTTGTCCAGTTCTCGGAAGAGGAGCGGGCGATCATCAACAGCTGGAACCTCGGCGAGGTGGTTATCGTCGAGCGGCAGATGGATGCGCAGCGGGCGGCCAAACACAAGGGCGACCAATACATCGCCCAGGCGCCCCACGAGCATCTGCGGATCGGGCATCTGACGGGAGGCCCGGACCGGTATCTGTTCGACACCCCGCATGACGCGAAGGTCTATCAGGAACGGCTGGTGGAGGGCCTCAAGACCCTCAAGGCCTATCTCGCGAATTGCGCGAGCCTTGCCGAGCCGCAAGTCTTCGAGATATGAGGCGTGAGCGGCCTCGATTTCACGAAGCCGGAGCATGTCATTCTCGGGGCGATTATCGCGACGTTCTGGCTCTTCGCGCTGATTTTTCTGGCGCCCTTCGCGATCCTCGTCGCGGTCGGGGGCTTCGGCTATTGGCTCGTGAGCGCGATCTATAACCGGCCGGCGGCCCGGATGGCGCGGGGCCGAGCGGACGCCGTGCGGCTTTACGAGGCGGCACTTGCGCTTCAGAAGGAGAAGGACTTCCCGGAGGCGGAAGCCTTCCGCTCGCGGGTCTGGGACCGGCTCTACGAGCTTCTCGACGAACGCTATCCATCGCTTGGGCTAGCCGCCGAAATGGTGACGCTCATCGAGGCGCTCTACCGGGAGGAGGGCTTCACCGGCGAAATCCCCGAGCCGCCTGAGGAGGTGGGTGAGATCGAGCTTGCCCGTTACCGCGACCGGATCGCGGCCTTGACGGCGAAGTTCGGCCGGCCGGCAGTGATCGAGCGGGCCTATGAGACGCTGCTTCTCGCGCTTTGGGATTTCTGCCGGTTGTTGCCGCCGAATGCGCTCCAGACCCATGACGAGCTTCTGGAAGCCGCCGAAGCCGGCCGCCTGATTGGGCCCTTCGCGGTCCGGCTGATGGACGCCTTGCCGCAAACGGGCGCGGCGGTCGAGGCGCTGGCACTCCCGTTCTACCGGCAGGATGCGGTCGAAGCGGGGCTTTTTGGCCTGCTCCGGGAACGGCTGTCGCGCAACCAGCATGGCGCCTCGGGCCTTCCCTATGAGCCTCAGTTCTACGACTCGCCGAAGCTCGTGAACCCGTCCGGCCATGAGGGCGGCCCAGACGAGATCGTCCATGCCTATTTGAAGGAGACACCCTTCGAGGGGCTCTTTTCCGCGGGCATTCCCCTGGAGATACCGGACAGCGCCCGGTTCGAGCATCACTGGATCGTGGCGGGGTCGGGCCACGGCAAGAGCCAGACGCTCCAGTATCTGATCGCGCATGATCTCGACCGTGTCGCGCGAGGGGAGGGGAGCGTCGTCGTCATCGACTCGCAAGGCGACCTTATCCGCAACATTGCGGGCTTGAAGCTATTCGCGGCCGGAGAGCCGCTTGCCGGCAAGCTTTGTCTCATCGATCCGACCGATATCGAATATCCGCTTGCGCTCAACCTTTTCGATGCGGGGATGGAGCGGATCAACGCCTATCAGCCCCTTGAACGGGAGCGCCTCATCAACGGCGTTCTGGAGCTTTACGATTTCGTGCTGGGGTCGCTGCTCTCGGCCGAACTCACGCAAAAGCAGAGCGTCATCTTCCGCTACATCACAAGGCTGATGCTCCATATCCCGGATGCGACCATCCACACTTTCCGGGAGCTGATGGAGCCCAAGGGCTACGAGAAATACCAGGCCCATATCGAGAAGCTCGACGGCACGGCGCGGGCCTTTTTCGAGACGGAGTTCATGAGCAAGCAATTCGAGGAGACGAAGCGCCAGGTGGTCCGCCGTCTCTGGGGTATTCTCGAGAACCGGACTTTCGAGCGCATGTTCTCGCACCCGAGGAACAAGCTCGATCTCTTCAGCGAGATGAATGCGGGCAAAGTGATCCTGATCAACACGGCGAAGGACCTCCTGAAACAGAATGGCACCGAAATCTTCGGCCGCTTCTTCATCGCGCTGATCGCGCAAGCCGCGCAGGAGCGCGCGACGCTCGCACGAGGCGACCGGTTGCCCACCTTCGTCTATGTCGACGAATGCGCCGACTATCTCGACCAGAATGTCTCGGTGATCCTCGAGCAGGCACGGAAGTTCAATGTGGGGATGGTTTTGGCGCATCAATATATCGGGCAGTTGTCGCCGAAACTGCAGGAGAGTTTCGCCGCGAATACCAGCATCAAATTTGCGGGCGGCGTCTCGGAGAAGGACGCCAGGGCGCTTGCCCACATGCTCCGGACGACACCGGAGTTCATCGGCGCGCAAGGCAAGGGACAGTTCGCCGTCTCGATCCGCAACATGACCCAGGGCGCGATCTCGCTCGGCTTTCCCTTTGGTCACCTCGAAGCCCTGCCGCGGATGAGTGCGGAAGAGACGGAAGCCGTCCGCGACGAGATGCGGGCGCGCTACGCCGTTCATTGGGAGGAGGTCGAGCAGGAGAGGGAAGAGAAGGAAACCTCGAAGAAGGATGCCGAACCGGTGATGCCCGCAACCCGGCCCGCTCCGATCGACACGGCGCCGTCGAGCGACTGGTGAGACGTTGATGATAGGAAGACCATGACGCCGGCTGATTATATGCGCGAGATCGTACTTCCAACGCTGGCGGAGTTCCGGGAAGATCGGCGGTCCCGGCGGCATGCTTATCTGGCCTGCATCGTTGCTTTTCACATCAAGGACCACTTGAAGCAGGCAGGTGAGAAACATCCAGAAGAAAAGTTGCGCGCGGTGACCGGCGGAGCCTTTGATCTGGTCCGCAGCGTCTGTAACGGCGCGAAGCATGTAGTGGCTGACAAGTCGCATGCGACAGCCTTCACAGCGGGCGGCGATGTCGACAGGCCGCCGGCGGTTGCGGGGCAAATGATGGTCGGCCTCTCATTTCTCGGCGACGCATATGGCGGCCGATCGATTGTGACCGACGATCGGCTCGTCGATGTCTATGTATGCGTCTGGCGCGTGGTTGCTGCGGCCATGTCGCAATATCCGGAACATTTTCGAGAGATGAAGATATTCGATCTGTAGATCGAATATTTATCGCCTTCTCTTAGGTATCCGTATGCGCACCCAGGTGAGCATGGCTGATCATGGCGCACGTTTTCCCGTGAAGCGGGAAGTGCTATGCGATCGTCATGACAGGAAAACCGCGCCGCTCCCGCATGAAAAGGCAAGCGACGGGCAAGAGACTTGATCTCACGCCACGCGATCTTGCGATCTTCGAACTACTGGAGCGTTATCGCTATCTGCGCTCGACGTTCATACACGCGTTCGTTGGTGGAGCATCGGAAACGCGTTTCAAGGAACGGCTCGGCGATCTCTACCATGAAGGCGGCTATCTGAACCGGCCCGAGCAGCAGTGGGAGACGGCGCATTCCCGCTACCTGCCGGCCGCCTATGAGAACAGCGATCGAGCCCGGGAGGTGCTGGCTGCGCATGGGAAGCCAGCCGAACCCTGTCCGCATATGCCATACGGGGCGAGCGGCGCAGGGCGGCAATTCGTGCATTCGCTGATGATCTGTGAGGCTCTCGCCTCTATCGAGCTGCAAACGATCGGCCGTCCGGACGTGCGTTTCGTTCCTTGGCCGGAAATTCTCGCCAAGGCACCGGAAAAGACCAGGCGCTCGGTTCTTCCGCTTCGCTTGTCCGTTCCCTGTCCATCCTTGTCTCAACGCGATACCCGAATCCCCAGTAGAGGTCAGGTCATTCCGGACGCAGTTTTCGGGCTGGAGTATCTGGTTGGCGCATCGACGTATTATCGGTTTTTCGCTCTCGAAGCCGACCGCGGAACGATGCCCATCATCCGAACAGGGGTTGGTCAATCTGCCTTTCTCGCCAAGCTTTCGATCTATGAAGACCTGCTTGCTGCCGGCGGGCACCGATCTCATTTGGGTATTCCCAATCTCCTCGTGCTGACGGTCACCGCGTCCGAGAGTCGGAAGAGACATATTATGTCGGCGCTGTCGAAGCGCTCCGGCGACAGTGCGCCATTTCTGTTCAGCGCCGTGGGCCAGAAACGCCCTGGCGCAGATGGTTGCGGATTTGAAGCTCTCTCCGGCGTGCCGTGGCAACGCGTCGGTCATGCCTCTTTGGACATATTCGAGGCCAAGCCCTGATACGACTTCCGTATTGCGTTCCGGACGCTCAACCCGGCATGCTCGTGTCTCGCTTCTGTCGTCGCCGCGGACGTCCATCGCGGGTCGCGAAGACAGGGCCGCATGCGGCATTGTTCGAAACAAACCAGGTCAGATGAACACGAATAGGGACAACGCAAGGAATGTGACGCCGGCACAGCCTTCGAGCGATCGCATAGCCCGCTCGACAAGGATCGGCCGCGTGGCGACAAGTCTCATTATGCCTTGCCGTGCAAAAATGCTTGCGCAAGCGACGCCGCAAAGCGTCGTCGCCACGCCCACCATCATGACCGCTGCGAAGACAAGCCCTGCTTCAGGTGCTCCGCGGGATACCGAATATGTCATGATAAAGAGAGTGAGCGGACAGGGAATGAGGCCGGCGATCACGCCAACGCTCATACCTTCGGCTGCATGGTGACGCACGCGCGGCGGCCGGAAGGCGCGCCACAGCATCCAGAACCCGATCAGGCCGAGAAAGCCGCGGCTGATATCCTCAAGCAGCGGCGCGCGGCCGGCACTGCCGAGAACGGCGGAAACCACCGGCAGGGCGAAGAGCACGATGAGGACCGCCATGCCGACATGCGTGAGGGATAGGACCAGCGCGGTCGCGAGGCCGCGCACGATATCCGCAGGCGATCCGGCAAGATAGAGGGCAAGAACGGACTTGCTGTGCCCCGGCATCAGCGCATGAATGGCACCGAACGCTATCCCCAGCGGGACGAAGGTTACAATGGCAAACCAGCCGCCATCGCCTGTAAAGGTCCGAATCTCTCCGGCCAGGACGCGATACATCTCTTGCTGAAGTGTAGCGATCTCCTGAAACAAGCCCGGTCACCCCAGATTGATGGCGGTAGCGGCAAGGACGATGTACCGCAAAGTCTTTGCAATTGCGACCAGCGCAAGGAATGTCGGAAAAGGCTCCCGGAGAATGCCGGCGGCAAGTGTCAGCGGATCGCCGATGATCGGCATCCAGCTCATGAGCAGCGACCATTTTCCGTACCGGCGGTACCAGACACTTGCCTGCTCGATCTTCTCCGCGCTTACCGGAAACCAGGGCCGGGTTTCGAGATGCATGAAAGCTCTTCCGAGCCCCCAATTGACCGTCGCCCCGAGAATGTTTCCGGCGCTGGCGACCGCAACAAGCGTCCATGCCGGGTAGGTCTCCGTCATCAAAAGACCGACGAGAACGGCTTCCGACTGCATCGGCAGGAGCGTCGCCGCCACGAACGCGCTCAGGAACAACCCCGCATAAGCGCCCAGATCGAGCATTCGACAATGCCTTCCTTCTGCGCCGCCGATTTCAGCCCAGCCGGGGCCAGCTGCGATGATGGCTGTCTATCACATAGGGATGTGCATGACGAAAGCCCTGCCCGGTGGGGACCGCATCTGCGATATGCGGATCGCCGTCATCGAGGGATCGATGTTCATGCTCGATCGTCTCCGGGTCGTGCCGGGGCCACAAGCCCGTCGCAGCAACAGCCGCTACGGCAGCGATCAGTGAGAGCACGGCAGACGTTGCCGACAGTCCGGCCGCCGCGCCGAGCCAGCCGGCGAGCGGATAGGTGATCAACCAGCAGGCATGCGACAAGGCGAATTGTGCAGCGAACAGAGCCGGCCGGTCTTCTGGTGCGGCGGACCGCCGAAGCAGGCGTCCCGAGGGTGTTTGCGCGATACCGTAACCGAGTCCGAGCCCTGCCCAAAGAGGCAGCACCCAGTTGTACCCCGGTACAACGGCAGCAGCGAGAAGACCGGCAACAAGGAGCCCTGCTCCGGCAAGCATGACCGTGCGGTCTGCAACAGCATCCAGCAGCCGGGGCAGAAAGAAGGCGGCGGCCATCGAGCCGCCACCAAAGGCTGCCAGAGCAACAGCCGTCGATTGCTGCGAGAGCCCGAAACCCGCCTGAACGAGAACGACGGTATTGACGATCACCATGGCGCCACCCGCCGCAACGGCGACGTTCAGTGCAAGCAGCCCGCGCAGGCGCGGTGTGGCGAGATAGATGCGGAGGCCGAGCACGGTTCGCTCATAAATACCGCGATACTCGCTATGCTTCGGACTCGGCAGCACGACGGAAACCACCAGCACCGCTGAAGCGATAAAGCCCAACGCCGTACCTGCAAACAGCCCATGAAAACTGATGACCGTCAGAAGTGTCGCTGCGGCCATGGGGCTGAGCAGGCTCTCGAGATCATAGGCGAGGCGCGACAGGGAAAGCGCTCGCGTATAGTCCCGTTCGTCCGGAAGCACATCGGGAATGGTTGCTTGAAATGTCGGCGTAAAAGCCGCCGAAGCCGATTGCAGAAGAAAGATCAGTACATAAATCTGCCAAATCTCGGAAACGAAGGGGAGCGCTAGGGCAATCGACGCCCGCACCAGGTCCAGGCTTACAAGCAGGGTTCTTCGCGGCACGTCACGTGTGCGGCGAAGGCGGTGGCGACCGGGGCGATACCCACGTAGGCGGCCATTTTGATCGCGAGCGCGGTCCCAAGTACGGCACCGGCCTCTGCACCGGCGAGCCCGTAAGCCAGAAGGCCCAGAGCCACTGTCGCGAGACCGGTGCCGATGAGGGACAGCGCCTGCGCGGCAAACAGATGCCTGTAGGTCCTTTGTCTGAGTACTCCAAGCATGACGCTACCCGAATGGGAATCCCATGTGTTGCGGCAGGGGACGTCTTCTATCTCTCATTGAGAGCCCGCAGGAACCATATGCGGGTCGGCTAGTGGCTTGCCACCCTTCCCGTGCACAAGGCGATAGAGCGCTGGAAGAACAAGCAACGTCAGTATCGTCGAAGACAATATGCCGCCGATGACGACGGTCGCGAGCGGCCGTTGGACCTCGGCCCCGGCGCCGACGTTGAACGCCATCGGCACAAAACCGAGACTGGCGACAAGCGCGGTCATGAGCACCGGCCGCAAGCGTGTCAGCGCACCTTCGCGGATTGCTGCGTCGAGACCGATGCCGTCCGCGCGGAGCTGGCGGATGAAGCTGAGCATCACCAGCCCGTTGAGGACCGCAACGCCCGAAAGGGCGATGAAGCCGACGCCGGCCGATATTGAAAGGGGCAGGTCTCGCAGCAGCAAGGCCGCGACGCCGCCTGTAAGGGCCAGCGGAACACCGGAGAAAACGATGGCCACGTCCCGGACAGACCGGAACAGGGCGTAGAGCAAGCCGAGAATAAGCAGCAAGGCGGCCGGAACGACCAGTTGCAATCGCTGTGCCGCCGATATGAGCTGCTCGAATGTGCCGCCATAACTGACCCAGTAACCGGTCGGGATTTCGACTTCCGTATCCACCCGGTCGCGCAACTCGTTTACAAAGGAGCCGAGATCGCGGCCGCGGACATTGGCGGTGACGACGACCCTTCGCTTGCCGTCCTCCCGGCTGATCTGGTTGGGACCGATTACGATGTCGATTTCCGCCAGGTTCTCCAGAGGCACGAATTCGCGCGGGCCCGGCCCCGACAGAGGAAGCGGCACGCGCAGTCTTCCGATCCGGTCGACATCGCGCCGCAGGGCTTCGGGCAACCGCACCACGATATCGAACCGCCTGTCGCCATCGAATATCTGTCCTGCGGTCCTCCCTCCCATCGATATTGAAATGACGTCCTGGAGATCGCCGATATTGAGACCGTAGCGAGCAAGTGCCGCGCGGTCGGGGGTAATCTGCAACACCGGCAATCCGGTAATCTGCTCAATGCCGACATCGGCAGCGCCGGGGATACCGTTGACCACACTTTCGACAGCTTCGCCAAGGCGCAGCAGTTCGTCGAGATCGTCGCCAAAGACCTTGACGGCGACGTCCGCCCTGACGCCGGACAGAAGTTCGTTGAACCGCATCTGGATCGGCTGGGTGAATTCGTAGTTGTTGCCCGGGACGGATTCGGCCACGGCCTGCATTTCCGCGACAAGATGCGCCCGCGGCTTTCTCGGGTCCGGCCAGTCGCTCCGGTCCTTGAGCATGATGAAAGTGTCGGCGACGGAGGGGGGCATCGGGTCCGTCGCAACTTCGGCGGTACCGATCTTTGTGAAAATCCTCTCAACCTCGGGGAACGGTGCAAGCTCCGCCTCGAGCGCCTGCTGCATCTGCAGCGCTTGACTGAGGCTTGTTCCCGGGATGCGCAACGCATGGAGAGCGATATCGCCTTCATCCAGGTTCGGGATGAACTCCGATCCCATACGGCTCGCCGCAAGCGCCGATATTGCTACCAGGACGACAGCAGCCGCTACCATCGCGGTTCGAAATTTCAACGCAGTATCAAGGACCGGGGCATAAAGCCGCCGTGCCCAGCCCATCAAACGGCTGTCCTTTTCCGCAACCTTTCCGGTTACGAACATCGCAACGGCCGCCGGAACGAAGGTGAGGGACAGAAGGAGGGCAGCCGTCAAAGCCATGACGACGGTAATAGCCATCGGATGGAACATCTTTCCCTCGACGCCGGTCAGGGCGAAGATGGGCACATAGACGAGGGTAATGATCGTCACACCGAACAGGGAAGGCCTTATGACCTCGCTTGCGGCGGATGCCGTAAGCGCGAATCTCTCGTCACGGTCGAGCAGACGACCCAGACGGTGCTGAGCCTCGCCCAATCGCCGCAGACAGTTCTCGACGATAATGACGGCGCCATCCACAATGAGCCCGAAATCGAGCGCGCCGAGACTCATCAGATTGCCCGAAACCTTCGACTGGACCATGCCGGTGACTGTCAGCAGCATGGAGAAGGGAATGACGGCGGCGGTGATCAATGCCGCCCGGATATTCCCGAGCAGCAGAAAGAGAACCACGATGACGAGTAGTGCCCCTTCCAGAAGGTTCTTTTCAACCGTCCGGATGGTGCGTTCGACAAGGTCCGTGCGGTCGTAGACCGCCACGGCCTCGACGCCCGGGGGCAACGCTTTCGCCGCCTCCGTAAGACGTTCGGCCGCGGCGCGGGCCACGACGCGGCTGTTCTCTCCCGCCAGCATGAATACCGTTCCGAGGACCACCTCTCGGCCGTTCTCGGTTGCCGCCCCCGTTCGCAATTCCTCGCCTGTCGCGACATCGGCAACATCCGCTATGCGGATCGGCGCGCCCGAACGATTGACGACGACGATCTGCTTCAGATCTTCTATCGCCGATGCCTGACCGGGAACGCGGATCAGATATTGTTCGCCGTAGCGTTCCACATAGCCAGCCCCGACATTGGCGTTGTTCTTCTCAAGCGCGCTTACAATTTCGGCCATCGTGAGGCCGTATGCCGACAGCCTGTCGGGATAGGGCGTGACGTGATACTGCCGCACGAAGCCGCCGATGCTGTTGACCTCGGTGACGCCCGGTGTGTTCCGGAGTTGTGGCCGGATGACCCAATCTTGCAGCGTTCTCAGATCCTCGGATGTATAGGCAGTCCCATCCGGCTTGCGAGCCTCGGGATGTGCCTCCAGCGTGTACATGAATATTTCGCCGAGGCCTGTCGCGATGGGTCCCATTTCCGGACTCACGTCTTCCGGTAATTGATCGCGCGCACCCTGCAGCCGTTCGTTGACGAGCTGGCGGGCAAAATAGATGTCGGTACCGTCCTCGAAAACGGCCGTGACCTGGCTCAAGCCGTAGCGCGAGATCGACCGCGTGTAGTACAAGCCAGGCAAACCTGCGATGGCCGTTTCAATCGGGAAGGTAATGCGGCTCTCCGCCTCGAGCGGCGTGAAGCCCGGCGCCTCGGTGTTGATCTGGACCTGGACATTCGTGATGTCGGGCGTGGCGTCGATCGGCAAACGCTGGAAGCTCCAGACGCCGATCCCAACGGACAACAGCACAAGCGCCAGCACGCCCCAGCGGAAGCGGATCGACCCGGCGATGATGCGTTCGAGAAGAGGGGGCCGCAGCGCTTCCGCACCGGCATTTGCGTCAATGGTCATGGCTCGCTCCCGACTTCTCGATATCCGCGCGGATAAGAAAAGCGCCGTCTGTCACATATTCCGTGCCGGGTTCGAGTCCGCCCAGCACTTCGGTCCATTCGGGCGTACGCCGCCCAAGCTCAAGCATGCGCACCTCGTAGGTGTCGTCGACCCTTGCATAGACAACGGTGAAATCGCGGAAGCGCTGCAGTGCCCTGGTGCGAACGGCGAGAGGCACGTCTTCGGTGGCGACCTCGAAGGAACCTTCCACGCTCATGCTGGGGCGGAAACTCGCTGCGGCCGATGGAGGCAGGACGACATAAGCTATAAGCGTCTGGCTATTGACGTCGGCGACAGGCAACACGACCTCCACTTCGCCCGGCGTCTGGACCTTATTCGAGAAACTCCGAACATCGACAGCCTGACCGGCTCGGATCTTTTCCGCGTCCCCCGGATAGACAAAGAATTCGGCGTGAAGCCGTGTCGGATCGGCGACGACGAACATCGGGCGGTCGCTGATCACGTCGCCGACATTGGCGCCTTTCGCGACGATCACGCCATTCATCGGCGCAAGCACGGAATATTCGCGAAGGCTATGACTTGCTTCAATGCGGGCCAGGATTTGCCCCTCGCTCACCCTCTTTCCTAACTCGCCGCGCATTTCCACGATGCGTCCCGGGTACTGACCGCGAATTTCGTTCCTGCCTTCCGGAACGATCTCGATGCGCCCGGTCAGATCGACAAGATGTTTTATGGTTGCCGGCCCGGCAATTTCTGTTTCGATTCCGCCCGCGCGCGCGGCCTCCTCCGAAATGATCGTCCGGCCCTCATGGGATTCGTAGGACCACTCGTGCTGCCGGCCGTTCTCCGCTGCCCGGACCTGGACGTCGAATGAATGCGGTTCCGCGACCACGCCGTCTCCGCGCAGATAATCCTCCTGTGGCGTAAACGCGAAGCGGTCGACACGCCCGCCGAGCCGGTGGAGCTCAATGCCGAGATCGATGCCGGCGGGAGCGATCGGCTTGCCCGACCGATAGGCGTAGACACGGAACTCCGGATCGGCCCCATCCTCGAAGATGGTGATTTCTACCGCGAAATCGTCATCACGAAGCATTCGGCCGCGATGAGGACCACGTTCATACTCCTGGTCCACGGAGAGTTCGTCATGGCCGCGGCCATGACCGGAAGAAGGAGAGTCGTCGCAGCCCGCGATCAATACGAGCCCTGTGACCGCCGCCATCAGGCGGCCGATGAAGGCATGAGTCATTGCTTGTGCTCTACATTGGAAAGGAGGGAAACATGGCGGTCGCTCAGACGATCAAGACGCATGCCGTCGAGGTGGAAACGGCGGAGCAGGTCGATCCGGCGGGAATAGGCATCGGTCAGCGCACGCTGAGATTCCGTTACATCAAGAAGCGTGAAGGCGGTACCGCCACGATTGAACCCCTCACGGACCAGCGCCAGCGCCCGTTCGAGTCGGGGAAGGATCTCGGCGTCCAGCCGTCTGATTTCAACTGCACCGGCGGATTGTGCGGCAATCAGCCTGGCTATCTCGCGTTGCCGTCTGTTCCGCGCCGCGGCAATATCGATCTCCGCCGCCAGCTGTTCGGCTTGAGCACGTTCGATACTGCTCCGGTTGGTATCGTAAACACCGAGAGGTATAGAGACACCGAACACGACGGCAACATCGTCATCCGCGGAGAAGTGACGGAGCCCAGCGCGCAATGAAACATCCTGGACGCTGTTCGCTTTTTCGAACCGGACACGAGCGGCGGCCGTCTCACGCGCCGCCGTAAGGAGCGCGAGGTCTGTGGGGTCGTCGTCGAGTTCCCCGTTCATCGCGAGCCGGGTGAACTCTGCCTCATCCAGCCGGAAATTCCCGTCCCCGCCCCAATAGGAGGCGAGCGTCGCGCGTGTAGTCTGCGCACTCAGCGCGGCCTGTTCGCTGTCTATCTGCGCCTGGGAGAGCATTGCAAGGACGCGCTCATGCGCGAACTGCGGATCGAGAGCCCTGTCGGCGCGGCGTTGAAACTCGCGTTCCATCTGTTTGACCGCCGCGAGCCGATCGTCGGCGAGCGCCGCCGCGGCCTGCGCCGCAATTGCATCGATCCATGCGGCCTGCACCTCCGCCGCCAGATCGAGCAGGTTGGCGGTCCTTCGCTTTTCGGCCAGCGCCAGTTCCGCTCCGGCGATATCCGTTCGGGCCTTTCGTTTGCCGCCCCGTTCCCACAGCTCCTCGTAATAAAGTGTGGTCGACGTCTCGTCGAAGCGCGAATAATTGCCCGAACCTGCGAAATCCTCCATTTCAATACCGAGAACCGGGTTGGGTCTCGTATCGGCCTGGTCGAGACTGGCCTCGGCGGCCCGGATATGTGCGGCGCCGGCTCTCGCTGTCGGGTCGTAGTCAATTGTCCGCGCGAGAATGTCGGACAGGCTTAGAGTTTGAGGCTGTGCGATTGCGTCGGTCCCTGGAAGCAGGGCGAGGAGTGCAACGCCGAATGGCAACACAAGCCGATAGAGCGCCAGACGGCGCACATCGCGGATGAGCGGCATGATATGATCTCACAGGCAGACGTGAATTAGGCCGCATCCGGAGATGCGGGTGGTCAAACGCTGGCTGAGAGATGTTTGGGAGGGCGTTCGGGGCCTTGGATCGGCATATCGGAAAAGGCGTGCTGCGGCGTAACAGCCAACCTGTCCCCGTTTCGATCGACGCATATGCCGGTACTGGCCCAGATGGGCAAATTTGGCTGGCTGTCCCCATGGTGATGATGTCCGGGGCCTGCAGCGCCATCCCGGTCCGCCGTGTCGCTGCTTCCGTCGATTCCGGCGAAGGCGGCAGCAAGCTGATTGACCGGATGATGATCGTGTTCGCCCTCCACGTCCCACTGATGTTCCAGTTCGTGCAAGGCCTGCACGGTGGACACCGCTGAAAAAGTGACCGTCAGGACAATGCACAGCATCGTCAAGGCAGCTTCCAGCGGGGATTGGCGGCGCGTCATCCCGCGATCTTATGGACGAAGAGCATAGATGGCAAGGTTGTGGCCTTACGACCCAGGCAGCAGGCCGCCAGACTATGTCTTAGACGGCCTGGCGCATTGGGGAAAAGTCCGTTTCAAGCCTTGGAAATGAACCACCGATGCTGGAATGCAAAGGTGTCGCTTTTGTTGGGAGATATCAGGTGAGGGAACGTAGCAGTCTTTCCCATTGATCTATGGCATCGCGCATCTCATCCAAATAGGCATGCCGCTGGTATACGGAGACAATACCGCTTGTCGTGCCGGAGATGTGGTTCAGAAGCTTTTCGGTCACATGAACGGGAACGCCGAGAGCCGCAAGATTGGTCGCGCAGGTGCGCCTGAGATCGTGCAGGGTCCAATGCGCTATCGTGCATCCCTTGTCGAAGTTCGGTTTGCCCTTTGACCATCCGTCGAAGGGGGTGCTTTTCCCGCGAGCAGGGAAGAGCAGTTGCGGTTTTCCGTCGTCAGGTTCACCTTCTTCTTTTGCCTGTAGAGCCCTCACGAGCGCTCTTCGCAATATCTCTTCCGTCACATCTCCGAATGGAAGTATGTGCTGGCGTTTGTTTTTTGTGACTGTGCTCGGCAGCGTGATCGTCCGTTTCTCGAAATCGATCCAGTCCGACTGCAGCGATACGATTTCCCCCCGACGCTGTCCGGTCAGGAGAAGCAGTTGAACGATATAGTTGAATGTTGTGTCGTTCGCTTGCGCGTGGCTGAGAACAGCCTTTATTTCATCGTGAGTCAGGACGCGATCCCGTGCGGCGGAGCGCCTTGGCGCCTGAAGCCGTTCGCATGGACTGCGGTCGACATAGCCACGCCTGAATGCCCAATTGAAGAACAACCGGATCACCCCGAAGGCGTGATGCGCCTCGGCCGGCGTGCGATGCATTCGGTCTACAATCCGCGAGATTTCCCGCGGCTGAATATGTTCCAGCTTCTCGTGACGAAGCGATGGAAGAAAATGCTTCTCCAGAATACGCTTGGTTTCAGCCCGTGTTCGCGGCTTCGGGTAGTTCTCGGGAAAATGCGTGGCTATGAAGAGCTTGATACCGGACTCGAAATCGATCGGCGGTGCCTCATGTTTGCCGAGCGTACGCTCGGCAAGGATCTGCTTTGCCGCCTTCCTCGCATCCTGGAGGCTGATCGTAGGGTAGCGCCCGATTGTCGTCCGCTTGCGATTGCGCCCGTGAACGACAACGAAGGATTTGACGCCTCCCTGCGATATCCGCACGCCGAAGCCAGGCAAAGTGTCATCGGTATACGTCACTTGCCCCTTGACAGGCGGCTGCAAAGTTTTCAACGAAATGTCGGTGAGGCGCATTCTTAGGCTCCGCCTAGGCTCTCACATGGGCCGTGTAGGGACGATTTTGTATATTCCAGTATGTTCTTATAACTATATGATTTTCAATGAATAAATTCACTTATGGCGAAGCTATGTTCAGCCATGAAAAGCGGAGAAATTTTGCTACGAATCTGAGGGTCGGACGTTCGAATCGTTCCGGGCGCACCATTTCCCCCCGTCTTCAGCCTTGCTCAGAGAAGATATCCGTCGCCCGTCGCGCGCTGGCCGGGCAAGATCGCGCCGGGCACGGAACGGGACTTGCCCGGCCAGCGCGCGAAGAGCGGTACGCGAATACCACCCTCGAAATAGGTGAGCTTCCAGCCGCGATAGGGCTTGTTCACGTCCGGAAGGCCGATATAGCCGGGTGCGCCATTGTCGCTCGAGAAGATGACGAGCGTACTCTCGTCGAGCCCGTTGTCTTTCAAGGCCTGCAGCACGCGGCCGACGCTGCGGTCCAGCGCGCGGATCATCGCCGCATAGACGCGCAGGCGCTCATCCTCGATTTCCGAAAGCGCGTCGTAATCCGCTTTCGATGCCTGCAGCGGTGTATGCACCGCCCAATGCGCGAGATAGAGGAAGAAGGGCCGGTTGCGGTTTGCTTCGATCGCCTTCACCGCCTCGTCCGTATAGAAATCCGTGAGATATCCCTTCGGCTCGAACCATTCGCTGGCATTGCAGGACGTCGCATATTGCATCCGCGCCCAGAGGAACTGGTCGATGGGATCGAAAGGAAGTTTCGCGTTCACCGCCTCGGGGCTGTCTTCCGGCAGGAACAATCCGCTTTCCAGCATCACGCTTTCGTCGAAACCCTGTGCATTCGGAATGAACTCCGGCGCATTGCCAAGATGCCATTTGCCGATATGCATGGTGTGATAGCCCTGCGGCTTCAGCGCCTCGGCCAGCGTGATCTCGCTGCCCGGCAGGCCCTGTTCCCTGAAGGGCGGAGCGTTCGCCGCCGCTTCCTTGTCGAACAGCATTTCACGCCGGCGCGTGCCGTCATTGTAGAAGAGGTCCAGTATCCGCGTCATGCCGGGCGGCGTCGCGGTTCGGCGCGACAGGTGTCGCATCCCGTGCGCGCTTCACCAACGCATAAAGGATGATGTCCTTGCGCAAGGCGTAGCCCGTTCCGGCGAGCGCCACCACCGCCACCGCGGCCGCCAGCGCGTAAATCTGCCACTTCTTCAATTTGCCCATCGGCTCCCCCAGCCTCCCGGTTGAAACTATTGGCATGAATAATGGCATAAAATAAATGCACGAGGAACCCTGCTTGCCGCAGCGGGGATGGGGCGCCGAGCAGAAAGGCGCAACCGGCTGTTCGCATCTGAACGGCGGCAGCGCCCCTCCCAGGTTCCGAAATCGCACCGATAAGGCTATCTTGGCCGCAGGAGCCGGCCGCCGCCCATGGCACCGCCGCATAACAAGCATTCGGGAGACGCCTTTCATGAAGACGCGCATTACGGAACTCTTCGGCATTCAGCATCCGATCGTCCAGGGAGGCATGCATTTCGTCGGTCTCGCGGAAATGGCGGCCGCCGTTTCGAATGCCGGCGGTCTCGGCATCATCACCGCCCTCACCCAGCCGACGCCCGAAGCGCTCGCGAAGGAAATCGCGAAGTGCAACGGCATGACCGACAAGCCCTTCGGCGTGAACCTCACCTTCCTGCCGGGCTTCGCCAATCCGCCTTATCCGGAATATATCGATGCGATCGTCGCCGGCGGCGTCCGCGTCGTGGAGACGGCCGGCCGCAGCCCGGAAGCCTATATGCCGAAGATGAAAGAGGCCGGCATCAAGGTCATTCACAAATGCACCTCCGTCCGCCACTCGCTGAAGGCCGAGCGCATCGGTTGCGATGCGGTCAGCGTCGACGGCTTCGAATGCGGCGGACATCCGGGCGAGGACGACATCCCGAACATGATCCTGCTGCCGCGCGCCGCCGAAGAACTGAAAATCCCCTTCGTCGCTTCGGGCGGCATGGGCACCGCCTCGCAGCTCGTGGCCGCGCTCGCGCTCGGTGCCGACGGCATCAACATGGGCACGCGCTTCATCGCCACGAAGGAAGCGCCGGTGCATGAGAACGTGAAGAAGGCGCTCATCGCCGCGTCGGAGCTCGACACCCGCCTCATCATGCGCCCGCTGCGCAACACCGAGCGCGTGCTGAGCAATCCGGCGGTGGAGAAGATCGTCGAGATCGAGCGCGAGAAGGGTGCGAGCCTCGGCATCGAGGACATTCGCGAACTTGTCGGCGGCGTCTATCCGCGCGTCATGCAGGAAGGCGACATGGACGCGGGCGCCTGGAGCTGCGGCATGGTCGCGGGGTTGATCCACGACATCCCCACCTGCAAGGAACTGATCGACCGCATGATGGCGGAAGCCGAACAGATCATCCGCAAGCGTCTCGAAGGACTGCTCGCCGCCTGATCTCTCCGAACCGGACAAGAGCCGCTGCCTGCTGTCGCGGGCGGCGGCTTTTTCATGCCGTCTTCGCGATGTCGAGCTTCAGTTCTTCGATCATCGCATCGCGGATATGGAACTTCTGCACCTTGCCCGTCACCGTCATCGGGAATTCGCCGACGAAGCGCACATAACGCGGCACCTTGTAATGCGCGATCTGCCCTTTGCAGAAGGTCTTGATCTCGTCTTCCGTCGCGCTCTCGCCGGGCTTGAGCTTCACCCAGGCGCAGATCTCCTCGCCGAATTTCGGGTCCGGCACGCCGACGACCGCCACATCCTCCACCTTCGGATGCCGGTAGAGATATTCCTCGATCTCGCGCGGATAGACGTTCTCGCCGCCCCGGATCACCATGTCCTTCAGGCGCCCGACGATATTGCCATAGCCTTCCTCGTCGATGGTCGCGAGATCGCCCGTATGCATCCAGCCCTCGGCGTCGATGGCCTCTGCCGTCTTCTCCGGATCGTCCCAATAGCCGATCATCACCGAATAGCCGCGCGTGCACAATTCGCCGGGCGTGCCCGCCGGCACCGTCTTGTCGTCGAGGTCGACCGCCTTGCATTCGAGATGCGGCTGCACCCGCCCGATGGTCGAAACGCGCCGCTCCAGCGGGTCGTCCTCGCCGGTCTGGAAGCTCACCGGGCTCGTCTCCGTCATGCCATAGGCGATGGTGACGTCCGTCATGTGCATGTCGGAGATCACCCGCTTCATCACCTCGACAGGGCAGGGCGATCCCGCCATGCAGCCCGTGCGCAGCGAGGAGAGGTCGAATTTCGCGAAATCGGGATGGCCGAGTTCCGCGATGAACATGGTCGGCACGCCGTAAAGCCCCGTGCAGCGCTCCTTCTCCACCGTCTGCAACACGGCGAGCGGATCGAAGGCATCGGCCGG